>JASMTL010000001.1:0-2658 GCA_041694315.1 Methanosarcinaceae archaeon
ACTTAATATTCCTCTCTTCCCATTACCGCGAAGGAGTTATTGCAAGTGACGCTGGTTCTTGGCATAGAGGGCACCGCATGGAATCTGAGTGCGGCTGTTGTTAATGAAGATGAAGTGGTCTGTGAGGTAACGCATACCTACAAACCGGCAACCGGAGGCATTCATCCCCGCGAAGCTGCTCAACATCATGCCCAGTTTGCTTCCTGGGTGATTTCCAATCTTTTTGACGAACTGGCAGGGAAAAACATAAGCTCCAGTGATATTGATGCAGTCTCTTTTTCACAGGGTCCGGGTCTGGGTGCCTGTTTGAGGACCGTGGCTACTGCTGCCAGGGCCCTTTGCCTCTCCCTTGAAATTCCTCTTGTGGGAGTGAACCATTGTGTAGCCCATGTGGAGATCGGGAGGTGGAAAACACCTGCAAAGGATCCTGTGGTGCTCTATGCAAGTGGTGCCAATACCCAGGTACTGGCCTACAGGCGGGGAAAATACCGCGTATTCGGGGAGACCCTGGATATAGGTGTAGGAAATGCCTTCGACAAGTTTGCCCGCAGTGCAGGCCTGTCTCATCCGGGTGGGCCCCAGATCGAGATGTATGCAAAGGATTCGGTGAATTATGTAAACCTGCCCTATGTGGTGAAGGGTATGGATTTTTCCTTCTCCGGGCTTTCAACTGCAGCCACAGATGCCCTGCAAAAAGATACGCTAGAGGATGTGTGTTATTCCCTGCAGGAGAATGCTTTTGCAATGCTTGTGGAGGTAACCGAACGGGCCCTGGCACATACCGGTAAGAATGAGGTGTTGCTTGGAGGCGGGGTAGGGGCGAACATGCGCCTGCGGGAGATGCTTGATATCATGTGTGATGACCGTGGTGCATCTTTTTATGTTCCTGAAAAACGTTTCATGGGAGATAATGGTGCTATGATCGCCTGGCTTGGTCTTCTTATGTATAAGGCAGGCGATACAATAGGGGTCGAAGATTCTCATGTAAATCCCAATTATCGTCCTGACATGGTGGATGTGACATGGCTGAAGGAGTAAATGAAATGGTCAGGGATGGTGCAGAGGCAAAGGTCATCCGGAGAAATAACCGTCTGGTCAAGAGTCGTGTCCCCAAACGTTATCGTGTGCGGGAATTGGATGAGCGGATACGCAGGGAACGCACCCGCGCAGAGGCCCGTTTGATCTCGGAAGCCCGCAGGGCCGGTGTGGCGACGCCCGTTATCTATGATATTTATAATTCCACCATTGAGATGGATTACATTGATGGTAAGCCACTAAAATATGTCATTTCTGAAGATTTGTGTGAAAAACTCGGGGAACTTGTGGGCAGGCTCCATGCTGCAGGTATAATTCACGGAGATCTCACTACCTCGAATGTCATCTGGGATGGAAGCAAGATGTGGCTTATCGATTTCGGGCTTGCTTTCAGTGCAGAGGACCTTGAATCCCGTGGTGTAGATGTTCATGTGCTCTTCCAGACCCTTGAAAGCTCACATCCCAACCACGAGGCACTCATAGCCGCCTTCTGCAAGGGTTATAATCGCACTCTTGAATCCGCGAAAGATGTACTTGAAAGGGTGGTTGAAATTGAAACAAGAGGAAGGTACGCCTGAATAATTTTCAGCATACATTTTTTTTGTACATTCAGATATAATCTATTAACAACTCATAATGTGATACCATGCGCAAAATTGTATTCGTTACCGGCAACAGTGGCAAGTTCAGGGAAATCAAGGCAATTCTGGGGCAGAGGGGAATTGAGGTCCTCCAGAACACCGATGGTTATCCTGAGTTACAGGAAGATGATCTGGAACCAATCGCAGCCGATGGTGCCCGCCTGTCCTGTGAAAAGCTGGGATTGCCCGTGATGGTGGATGATTCCGGGCTTTTCATTGATGCCCTGAATGGGTTTCCGGGCCCTTATTCCGCCTTTGTGGAAAATCATCTTGGCAACTCCAAAGTCCTGAAATTGATGGAGGATGAAGAAAATCGCCGTGCTTATTTCAAATCTGTTATTGGCTACTGTGAGCCGGGAAAAGAACCCCTGACGTTTACCGGTACTGTTGAAGGCAACATGGCTTATGAAGAAAAAGGGAAAGGCGGTTTTGGCTATGATCCTATATTCCTGTATGGTGACCGTACATTCGGTGAGATGGGAGATGAGGAAAAGAATAAGGTATCCCATAGAAAGCGTGCTGTGGACAAGTTTGTGGAATGGATTGACTCAAACTTATGATTGGAGAAGTATTGCTCGTGCCGGTGCCCCATCACACCCTTTTATTTTTAGTGGCAGACAGACAAATCCATAATAACCCGGCTCAACCTTTTTAAGGTCCAGATTCTCAATAATATTGATTCCTTTTCCAAGCAAAATCCTGTGGTTATCCAGTCCTTCCCCGGAATCCATCGACTCAGAATCGATACCCACAGTCAGGAATCCTTTTTTTACAATCCATTCTGCAGCATCCGGGAGTATCTTTGCAAATTTTTGGTCTGATGATTCAGTTTTCAGCAATATGATTTCACTGCTTTTGTCTTTGAAGGAAAAAGTTTTTTCCATTTCATCATTTCCGATTTCGGATTTCCCGGAAAGATCGATCAGATAAGCCCTGCCCACAAGAGAAGACAATTCCAGTTCATCCACTGTGCGTCCGCCCT
>JASMTL010000002.1:0-5135 GCA_041694315.1 Methanosarcinaceae archaeon
TCAATTGTGGCATTCTGGCGGATCAGGCGCACGAGTTCTTCAGCCATAAGCCTTAAGGTATCATCGCCAAGCACATCAACAGCACTCTCGTTTGCTGCAAGGGCATCATAAAAAGCAAGTTCTTCATCTGTGAGACCGAGATCTTCCCCGCGCAGATCTGCCTCCCGCATTTTACGGGCCAGTTCAATGAGCTCCTCAATGATACGCACATTATCTATACTGCGATTCTTATATTTGTTAACCGATTTTTCAAGCATCTCTGCAAAAGATTTACCCTGGATTCGGTTTTTCCTTGTCCGGGTTTTGATTTCATCATTGAGTAATTTTTTCAGGACCTCATAGGCAAGGTTTTTCTGGGGAAGCGAACGCACTTCATCGAGGAAATCTTCAGACAGGAGAGATATATCCGGTTTTTTGAGCCCGGCTGCATCAAAGATATCTATTATTTCATCAGTTACAATCGACCGGGAGACAAGATTCTTGATTGCCGAATTTACTTCCCTGTTTGGTTTTGCAGAACTTCGGTCTATCTTGACCAGAATAGATCGTACGGCCTGAAAATAACCTACCTCTTCATTGATTTTATCCACTTCTTCATGAGGTTTGGAGAGAGCTAGAGCTTTGGAAAGTTCGGCCACATGTTTAATGTAGCGTTTCTTTTCATCATCCTTTGCCTTATCCGTATTGCCTTTGGAGAGAATGAAATCCGCACCCTGCCGTACAATTAAAAGCTTCTCCCGGGGCGAGGCGGAGAATATACGTTGATAATCAAAACCATGAAACATATCCTTTACAATTTCATATTTTTCACGCATTAATGCAATAGCTTCTTCCTTAAAACTGGCAGGGTCACCCCGACCGCCGTTTTCCGTATAGTTATTCATGGCTTTTTTAAGATCATAGAGTATACCTACATAATCGACAATCAGGCCGCCGGGCTTATCACCGAAAACCCGGTTGACACGGGCTATTGCCTGCATGAGGTTGTGACCGGTAAGCCATTTTATAAAGTACATGGTGTGAAGGGCAGGAGCATCAAAACCTGTGAGCCACATGTCGCATACAATGACAAGCTTTAGAGGATCTTCAGGGTCCTGCATCCTGTCTCTGACCTTAAGCCTCTGGTTCTTGCTGCGAATATGAGGCTGAAGCCGGGACTCGTCTGCAGCACTGCCTGTGATTATCACCTTGAGATTACCTTTAAGATCGTCATCGTCGTGCCATTCCGGGCGAAGCTTTATGATTTCGGCGTAGAGGTCTGCACACATGCGCCTGCTCATACAGACAATCATACCTTTGCCCTCAAGTACTTCAAGACGATTTTCAAAATGATCTATTATGTCGCCGGCAAGTTTGCTGAGATTGTCTTTACTTCCGACAACCGCCTCAAGCCGTGACCAGCGACTTTTCAATTCTTCAGTTTCATAATCTTCCCGGCCTTCGGTTATCCCATAAAAGTCCGAATCCAGGGTTTCCTTTACTTCGTTTGAGATCTCCAGTTTGGAAAGGCGGCTTTCATAATAAATCGGGACGGTTACATTGTCCCTTACAGCCTGCTCGATATCATAGATATCAATGTAATCCCCGAAAACTGCAGGAGTGTTGCGGTCTTCCAGTTCTACAGGAGTCCCTGTAAAACCGATGAAGGAGGCTTCAGGGAGAGCATCCCTCATGTGTTTTGCAAAACCGTAATGTATCTGTGCACCATCGTATTTCCGGGTAATCTTTGCATCAAAACCATATTGACTCCTGTGAGCCTCGTCTGCAATTACAACAATATTGCTCCTTTCCGAAAGCACCGGAAAGCGATCTTCATCCTCCCCGGGAAGGAATTTTTGTATGGTGGTGAATATTATGCCGCCTGAGGCCACTGACAATAGTTGCCTTAAATGATTGCGGTTTTCTGCCTGTACCGGCGTCTGGCGTAAAAGCTCATGACATCGTGCAAAATTCTCAAAGAGCTGGCCGTCCAGATCATTGCGGTCTGTTATTACCACGACGGTAGGATTGTTAAGATACTGTACAATTTTGCCCGAATAGAAAACCATTGACAGGCTTTTCCCGGAACCCTGAGTATGCCATACAACCCCACATCGGCGGTCTCCTTCAGCAGAGACGGCAATCCTGGTTTTTTCCACGGCTTTATTGACCGCATGGTACTGATGATAACGGGCCAGTTTTTTGCTGATAGGACCGTGATTTTCCTCAAATACAATGAAGTTGCATGTAAGATCAAGAAGAATTTTCGGCTCACACATGCCTTTCAGGAGGACTTCCATGGGTGGCACCAGGAATTCGGCAATTTTCTCTCCGTCCAGGGTCTTCCAGGAGAGGAACCATTCCCTGCTTGATGTAAGGGTTCCCGCACGGGCATCCTGCCCATCGCTGATTGCAAGTATGGCATTGTAGCGGAACAGGGAAGGGATTTCTTTTTTGTAGGTCTGTAACTGGTTGTAGGCATTATCCAGAAGGTCGTTGTCTTCAAAATTCTCCATGTTGTCGGGTTTCTTTAATTCGATTACAACAAGAGGCAGCCCATTTACAAAAAGAATTACATCCGGCCGGCGTTCATGCCTGTCCTCTACCACTGTGAACTGGTTTACAGCCAGAAAATCGTTGTTATCGAAATTTTCAAAATCAAAAAGCCAGACTTTATCATAGGTGGTTTGCCCGCTATCCTTTTTGTATTCCACATCCACACCGTTGACAAGCATGTTATGGAAACTGCGGTTGCTGTGCACCAGGTCCTGACTTTCTTCCCGGATAACCTTTTTCAGCGCTTCCACCCGGGCCTGCACAGGGATATCGGGATTGAGGGTTGCGATGGCATCCTGCAAACGCTTCTCAAGAACCACATCAGAAAAACCTGCCCGCTCCTGATCAGGCATCCCTGGAGCAATATCAGGACCGTACCGGTATCCATAACCCAGATCATTTACAAGAATATCCAGGGCTGCTTCCTCTATTTCGGATTCGGAGATTATGGCCGGCATGAATTACTTCCCATAACTTATTAGGATATTGCAGAATATGTTGTTTTACTATTAGATATATTTTATTAATTTATAGCAAGAGATGCCCGGAGAAGATGTTAAAAATACCAATCCGGTAGAAATTGGTAGTTTTTGGTAATTTCAGGAATTGATGTATTGCTTAAAAATTACAAAATTTATCCATTGCAACATTGGACTGCCTGAGGAGACACTTCAAGCACCAGTTCGATGGCTTCCCGGATATTCTCCAGGGCTTCTGCCTTTGTGTCACCTTCACTTATAGCCGATGGGATTTCCAGACAGCGTGCCGTGTACCCATCCTCTTCTGCGACCTCAAGAACAACTGTATATTCCATAGTTAATCATCCGTGTTTCTGGTATATTAAATTTGATTGTATTGATTTGACTGGAGGTAAGGCATCGAGATTTAGTTCACCCTGTTACACCTGAATATCTGTACATCAATTTGTTGCGTACCTTTATTTGCTCAATATACCCCAGTTCCGAGAGATATTGCATATCACGTCTTGCGGTGTCGTAGGCAACATTGTATTTACCCATTATTTCGGCGATGGAGAACAGCCTGTCGGATTCTTCAAGCAGGGTTTTGAGGATGTCGGCCTGCCGGAGATTTAAGTTTTCAGCGGTTTCAATCAGCTGCATGGCTGTGGCCTGCTCCTCCTTTTTGCGAACGATATACTCCTCGAGGTCTTCCAGGGCTCTTTCGATTGCCGAGAGGTTGTAGTTTATGAAATAGGTCAGGTCATTGTCATCGGTTTCGGTGTAAAGGTAGGCGCGGGCGTATTTCGTTTTGGAGTGAAGCAATATCCGGGAGATGGGCATGTATTCAAAGAGCCAGTAGCCCCGGCTGAGCATGTACCAGTAGAAGATGGAACGCGCACACCTTCCGTTGCCGTCGATGAAGGGATGAATGTAGCCGATGAGGAAGTGCAGCATGATCCCTTTGATTAGGGGATGGATGAATTCGTCTTCGTCGCTGCTGGCAAATTCACAGAATTCCTGCATGAGTGCCGGGATTTCCCGGTAGTCCGGCGGGGTGTGGTAGATTTTACTACTGTCCTGCGGATTGGCTACCACTATGTCGTTGTTGTCCCGGAATTTGCCCTCATCCGCCGGATTTTCCATGGTATCCCGGGTGATCTCCCTGTGAATTTCAAGCAGGGTGTCCACGTCAATGGTCCTGCTTTTCATGTCAGCGATCCTGCGAATGGTGCGATAGCCGTTGACGATCATCTTTTCGGAATAATCCCGGGGACGGCGTTTTTGCCGCAGCATCTGCTTGGCGGCTTCCCGGGTGGTGGCTGCCCCCTCCAGCTGGCTGGAGGCGATGGCCTCTTCCATGAGGGAGTTGACAATGTAGCGCCTGCGATCCGCAGCACCGACCCCGCCCGGCCGACCTTCCAGATTACCGGCCCCCCGGGTGTCCAGCAGGTGCAGCCTGCGCAGGGTTTCATTGGATTGCACATACTGGAAGTCCCAACCCCCTAATTTGATGTGTCGTGCCTGCATAGACCTGCTGCTTTTTATCACAGCCCAGAGTTTTTCCGCCTCCACCGGCAGTTTCCTGCGGCGCAGCTCCTCCCAGTGCAGGTAATCCCGGTTATATTTTGTAACAAGTTCCTGTATCCCGGGATCAACAAACAGCGAATACGCATCAGGATACTTCTCAATCACCGCCCACATATCAGGGGCCTTCTGCGGAACCTTCATAACTACCAATCCGTTAGTGTCTGGTATTTATTGGAATAAATAGATTACTACCAATTTGGTGGGAATTGGTAGTTTTTGGTAATTATACTGAATTACCAAGCCGATGTTTCACGTCAACATCAAAATTTTCCGCATTAATTTTTGAAGTTAGTCGATCGTTATTCAAAACGAGCAGAATCGTATCGATCGTTTCCTCTGAAGCGATTAACTTACCATCATCCGAATACTTAATTCCCCAAGACTCTTCATCGTTTACCATTTGGAGATTTGCTAAGAACTGTGGGTCATGGTAATAAGCTGATTTCTTAACTTTTGATAATCTCCGTAAACGTTTCACATTGTCGCCTACAAGATGTGCAATATCTTCTGCATTCTGAAAAATAGCTTGTTCCTTGAAGTCTTCCACTATTT
>JASMTL010000003.1:0-9436 GCA_041694315.1 Methanosarcinaceae archaeon
ATTCGGAGGCGCTGGTTTTCCCAGGACATGTTATGCCGGGGACAGGACGGGCCACAACTTGCTGCACACTCTGTACGAACAGGTATTAAGGGCCGGGGTCAGGATTTATAATGAGTGGATGGTGACCCGCCTGGTCACAGATAGCAATAGGTGTACCGGCTTTGTGGCACTCAATTTGCTTGATTCTGAGCTGGAAATGTTCAGGGCCAAAGCGGTTATACTTGCAACAGGAGGCTATGGACGTATATACCAGCGTTCCACGAACTCCATAATCAATACAGGTTTTGGAATCAGCCTGGCCTATCGTGCTGGAGTTCCCATTCAGGATATGGAATTTGTACAGTTCCATCCAACTACGCTGTGGGGTACCAACATACTGATAACCGAAGGCGTAAGAGGAGAAGGGGGCTATCTCTATAATAAGGACCATGAGAGATTCATGGATAAATATGCACCTGAATCCATGGAACTGGCTCCCAGAGATATCGTTGCACGTTCCATCCAGACCGAGATCGATGTAGGACGGGGTTTTCCCGGAGGATATGTACAGCTTGATATAACCCATCTGGGTAAGGAACTGATCAATGAACGACTGAGTGGTATTCGTCAGATATGTATCGATTTTGCCGGAGTTGACCCTATCAAGGAACCTATACCCGTACAGCCGGGACATCATTATTCCATGGGTGGTATCTCTTCGGGCAAAGATGGATTGACGCCGCTGGATGGATTGTACGCAATTGGGGAATGTGCCTGTATCAGTGTGCATGGGGCAAACCGGCTGGGAGGCAATTCATTACTTGATACAATTGTATTTGGAAAAAGGGCAGGGGAACATGCAGCCAATGCTGTGAGAAGCATTGCTATGCCTTCTGAAGATAGCCTCAATGAAAGTCTTGCTGAAGAAAGAGCCAATATTGATTCTATGATGGGTGACGGCGGGGAAAGCTTTGCCGATGTAAAGGATGAATTAAGACAGACCATGCAGAGATATGTAGGTGTTTATCGTAACCGTGAAGGCCTTGAAACCGGGCTTGCAAATGTGAAGGCCCTGGAAAAGAGGGGTGAAAATATCCATGTGAAAAGCAGGGTCAAGACATTCAATATGGAATTGATGAATGTACTGGAAGTTAAAGGAATGCTGGATATTGCCCGGGTTATCACTGAAGGTGCACTGGTGCGAGAGGAAAGCCGCGGCGCACATTACAGGACCGATTTTCTGGAAAGAGATGATGAGAAATGGCTCAAACACACTCTTGCTTATCTGAAGGATGGCAATCCTAAACTGGAATACAAAGATGTGACGATAACGCAGTTTCAGCCAAAAAGGAGGGAATACTGATGGTTTACCTTAAAATTAAGCGCCAGGATGAAAGCAGGGAGTGGTATGATACTTTCGTGATTGAGGAATCTGCAGGGATGACGGTACTGGAGGCTCTCTTTTATGTTCAGGAACACATGGATGGCAGTCTTTGCTTCAGGTATGCCTGCCGGGGTGCTGTATGTGGCAGTTGTGCCATGCTTATCAACAGGGTTCCACGGCTTGCCTGCAGGACACAGGTAGGCATCGCTAAGAAAGAAAATCCCAGGGAAGGTTCAGGCGACATATTTGTAGCAGGCCAGAAATCAGAAGAAAAAAATGAAAAAATCCTGATTGAACCCCTGCCCAACCTGAAGGTAATTCGTGACCTTATTGTGGATATGGATTCCTTCTACGAGCTGGTGGATTCTATCAAACCCTGGATAAGTTCTCCTGAAGAACACCCTGAAGATGGTAACCTGATGAGTCCGGGGCTGCGGGAAAAGATTGAGAAGTATACTAACTGCATCCTGTGTGCCTGCTGTCACGGGGCATGTCCGGTGGCTGCCAGGGATGAGACATACCTCAGCCCGGCAACTCTTGCAAAGGCCTGGCGTATGCATCTTGACCCCAGGGAAGATGAAGCCAGCCGAAAGGAAAGACTGGATTTTGTTGATTCAGAGTCCGGTGTATGGGGTTGTGACCTGGTTTACAAATGTGTGGCTGTCTGTCCGAAAAAAGTTCCACCTACATTGGGCATTAAGGCACTGAGAGAGCAAATCGAAAAGCAAAAGGAAAATTAAGAGTGAAGGGAGAATTCAGTCCCTCCTCTTTACAATCCAGAACATAAACATCAGGCCAAAGATTGCAACAATTGCTTCAAAGCCGGGTTGCTCAACAGGCTCTTCAGTTTCAGTTACAGAATTGAATAATTTACCCGATTTGTTCAGGTATTCATTGGCCTTTTCCATGTTGTGAATGCCAAGACTTCCGTCCTCTTCAACAAAATGCATGTAAAAGACTGCATTGTTGTAGTTCTCAAGGTTTTTTTCATAGGAAGCCGTACCGTTGAGATTTTCCAGAGCAACACTGGCATTGTTCTGTAAAGTTTTAAGTTCTTCAATCTTTTCCACAATCAAATCCTGTTTTGTTTCAATAACCTTTGCAAACTCTTCATCATGGCAGTCATAACATTCACTGGATGATTCCAAACTGAATAACAGTTCGGGTTCATAATCGAATGTATGGCCAGTCACGGCGGCTTCTTCTGTAGTTTCATTGTATTCCTTTGAAGCCATATGGCAATCCGAACATCCAATTTCCGGATGGTTCCCTGTTTTGTAGATTGATTCATTGTACATCTCCCAGTTGGGATGGTGTATTTCAGTCGTCATTCCATCAGGCACGGCTCCCATTCCGTTATGGCAGTTACCACAGAGCAAGGCACCCTCTATACGGTATTGTGCTGAATGTGGCTCATGACAGGATACACAGGCAATGCTCCATTCTTCTACATCTTCAGGTTGTGGAACATCATTTAGGTTTAGGCCGTAGATGCTTTCATCTTCCAGAGAGGGAATAGCCCCATCAGTGCTCTTGCATGAGACACATGAGTTATCCCTGTCCAGAATGAAGGGTTCCGCCACATCAGTGGGTTCGGAATGACTTGCCATGGACTCCATCTCAAAGCTTTCGGTGTCATATTCACCCCATTCCTCGATGAACGGATGGTGGGAATCCCTGTGGCAGTTCCCACACATTTCAGCAGAAAGGGTAACTTCCGGGATATGGGCTGATGGAGTGTCCAGATGGGCATCATAGCCTTCATCCGGGGGGAGATGGCATACTTCACAGGTGATTGGTTCAATTGTGTTTTCCACATCTTCCCTCCCCCAGGTTTCTTTAATGGAAGATTCAACATGACACTCAGTACACCTTTCAATATCAACAACCGACCCACCTGCAGCGTTTAAGGATTCTGCATGGGCAGAAGTATTCCATATCTCATATTTTTCAAGGTGGCAGTCCTTGCACGTATCCGGTTGCCAGGCCCCTGCCATACCTGTTAATAAGAATAATAACAAAGCTAGTGTTACAACTATTTTGAGCAACTAATACCCCCACATTAATCTCTAGATAAAATATGGATATGATTGTATTTAGTATAATAGGGCAAAAAGTAGACTATTTGTTGCGATTTTAGTACTGGTGTGGAGCTTTTTGGATTCCACTCCTTATTGTAAATTTTTATCATTGAGGTTTAAGGGAAGGTTGAATCCGAATACACTGTATTTGCCGTATTGACTTTTTACCCACACCTTTTCGCCATGTAACTCAACCATTTTTTTACAACGGATAAACCCAATCCTGTGTCTGAATATTTTTTTAGTGTTTTCATCGAGGTAGTATTTGGGTGGAAAATGAAGTTGAAAAGGAAGTACTTTTAAGTTCGCAATACCTCTGGATAAATATTTTTATATTTAAAAATTTCAAACAAAATAAATTATATAAACGATTGGGTATATAATTTGCTTATATTATATGCAGAAATAATATATAATTTGACAACTAATTTCACTGAATATTTGTTTCTTTAACATAAAAGTGCATTTTAATTTTACTAAAACAACCAATGGGGATTCTTTGAATAAGGAATTATTTGATTTATGGGAAGATAATATCGCAATTATTTCTCCAGATGGAATAATATCCTATGCCAATGAGAGCTGGAAACAATTTGCAAAAGATAATGGTTTGAATCCAGAAGAATGTAATGCAGGTGCCAATTATCTGAAGGTATGTGAAAAAGCAACAGGTAAAAATTCAGATGAAGCCCAAATTGCATTAGATGGCATAAAAGATGTAATATATGGCAATAAAAATACTTTTAAACTGGAATATCCCTGCCATAGCCCGGAAAAGCAGCGCTGGTTTTTGATGAAAGTTACACCTCTTTCTAAAGAAAAACCAACAAATGTCCTTCTGCAACACATAGATATCACTGAACGTAAATCTGTGGAAAAAGCATTAAAGAAGAGTGAAAAAAGATTTAGGGAAATTTATTTAGAATCGCCAATCCCAATTGAAGTTTACAATTCTGAAGGACATTTAATCGATGCGAATACTTCCTGCTTGAAACTTTTTGGCATATCTGATGTTGCAGAGGTACAAGGTTTCAATCTTTTTGATGATCCAAATTTACCTGATTATACAAAAGAACAATTGCTTGCAGGTGAAACTGTTGAGTACGAAACCACTTTTGATTTTGAACTTGTCAAAAAGCTAGACTTGTATAATACAAGTCGTTCAGGTATTATCTATGTAAATGTGAAAATCTCTGCATTGTGTATGTATTGTATAGATGGTTATCTTGTCCATATCCAGGATATAACTAAACGTAAACTGGCCGAAGCAAAAGTCAAGCAAAGTGAAGAAAGATTGGATCTTGCATTAAAAGGTACAAAAGCGGGTATTTGGGACTGGAATGTCCAAAGTGGTGAAACGATTTTTAACGAAAGGTGGGCTGAAATTGTTGGATATACACTTGATGAACTTAAACCAATTAATATTCAAACATGGATTAACCTGACTCATACCAACGACTACAAACGGGCTGAAAAATTGTTAAACAAACATTTTGCAGGCGAAACTGAATTTTATGAGTGTCAACTGCGTATGAAACATAAGAAAGGCCACTGGGTGTGGATAGAAGACCGTGGGTGTGTTGTTGAATGGAGTAAGGACGGAAATAAACCCATAAGGATGACAGGCACCCATATTGATATTACGAATCGCAAAAATGCTGAAGATGCTATTATTCAATCAAAGATCCTGGCAGAAGAAGCAAATCGTACCAAATCGGAATTCCTTGCAAATATGAGCCATGAACTAAGGACTCCTCTTAATTCCATAATTGGTTATTCACAAATATTAGATCAAAACAGTTCTGGTAATCTGAATGAGAAAGAATTAAAGTATTTATCCAATATCTTCAATAGCGGAAGCCACTTGCTAGACTTAATAAATGACATTCTTGATATTTCAAAAGTTGAAGCTGGTAAGATGGATTATGAGCCTGAACAAATTAATCTGTCACAAACGATTAAAATCGTAATTGGTTTGATAAAACCTCTGGCAATGAAAAAATCTATTAATCTCCAATTTATCAATACTACTGATTTTTTTGAAATATCTGCAGATAATGTAAAAGTTAAACAAATCCTGCATAACTTACTGAGTAATGCAATCAAATTCACACCTGTAAACGGAGAGGTAAAGGTTTGTTTGAGCACTGTTGGTAAAACTGCCCAAATATCAGTTTCAGATACTGGAATTGGCATCCCAGAAAATAAACAAAAAAGTATATTTGATCCCTTCAAGCAAGCCGATTCTTCAACTAACAGGGAATATGGGGGTACTGGCCTGGGTCTTGCACTTGTGAAAAAATACGTGGAGATGCATGGTGGAGATGTCTGGATAGAAAGTGAAGTCGGAAAAGGAAGTACTTTTACTTTCACGATTCCTTTAAATTAAGTAATCATCCTATATGGGTAAATTGGCTGGTAAAAATAATGAGTTTTTCAGCTGAAGTATATTCATCCAGCAACGAACCAGTTCAATTTAAAATTTAGCGATATATTTGTGACTTACAATTCGAACTGTCCACTTTCTCTAAGCATATCCTTCTTTATTGAATAATAATTCTGATCAGTAATTTTCGTGGAACCTGTAAAGTTACGTTTTTTGAAATCAAAAAGGGTGGCAAATTCTTCAACAGTGTCTTCGAAATCCTTTTCGTAGTGCAAACCTGTATCAACTTTCCCTACATTTTTATAGCCGGAATAATCAAAAACAGTTTTAGTCATTTCAATATTGTTGGGATCAGGCGTAAGTTTTGCGAGAACAAGCATTTCTCTCCAGTTAGCTGCCTGCATTGGTGTAAGGAAGTATGTCCCTTCTCCCCTTTCATCTCCCTGCATTGCTTCCATGTAGGATTCCCTGTTTCCGAATGCAGTACATATACAGTCATCTACTATATTTCCGTAAGCATCCTTGAGAATTCGTACTGGAATATTGAGATGGGCAAAATCTTCTTCGAGTGAACCAAGAACATTGCCACAAAGACCGTAAAAAACAAGGATTCCATCGAAGTATTTCCCGTTGTCTTCAATAGTCTTGTATACTTTATCTTTGAGAAGTGAAGGTTCCGCATCCAGTGCAAATTCGAGAAGATGCAATACAACAATGAAATCTTCCTTATTGCCTGGATACTTATCAATATTTTCCGGTGCTATTTTTTCGTATTTTATAGAAAGTTCATTTAGCTTTCTTTCGATACCTTCTGTATTTTCATTTTCAACAATTAGAAGGTTAGTATTCTCTTCTTCCTCAAATATATGTACCAGTTCATCCTCAAACATACGACAGGAAACAATGTATAGTGATGGCATGATTTCATCCTCTTTTCAGCATTTCTGGCTTATAAAATTCTCTGCAGTTTCCACGGCTTCTGATGCAGTCCTAACATACGCATCTGCCCCGATTCTATCAGCGTATTCCTTTGTTACCGGAGCGCCGCTGACCATTATTTTTACATTTTCTCTGTATCCTTTTTCTTTTAGCAAATCAACTATTTCCTTGAGGTTATCCATTGTGATGCTTGTCATTGATGACACTGCAAGTATGTCGGCTTTATTATTAATGGTAGCATCAACAATTTCTGATGTAGGCAAATCCCTTCCAAGGTCAACTACCTTGAAACCTGCGATTTGCAGCCTGCATGCAGCAATATTTTTTCCCAGGTCATGCGTATCGTTTTTTACAGTTCCTATGACTACAGTTGCCTTATTTTTAGAAGCAAAACCTTTGTTGGCCATTTTTTCAGTGATGAGCTTGTTGGATTTTTGAAGAATGGTTGTTGAATTAATCAAAGTGGCAAGGAAACATTCATTTTCTTCAAATCGTCTGGCAACCTCTTCCTGAGCTTCAATAAGTTTGAATAGGAGTTGTTTTTCCTCATAACCTCTTTCAAACCACTTATCGATAGCCCTGTGTACTCCTTCTTCATTGTTTTCTATAAAGGATTTGTATAATTGCCCGAGAATTTCGTCTTCTGATGTCATGTTACTCCCCTTATATAACAAATATACGTTGTAACATATAACGCTGTTTACATGTTGTGTAAGGACACTGTATATTTTGAATAGTCCTGAAATATCTAATAAGAACAGTTCTTTTATTCCTGAATTTTATAATATAAAAATATTCATATAATTTTAAAATAAACAATAAGAAAAACAGTATACTGCGGTTTACTAATATCAATAAATATATAAATTATAATTGTATTTCTTTTCATATGATAAAGCCTGCCAGTTTGTTTCCTTCAAAGTCTGACGATGGAATTGCACCTGCTATTGGTATTATCCTCATGTTGATTGTAACAATAATACTGGCAGCAGTCGTTGCATCTCAATTTTTGAGTTCCGATGTAACAGACCTCCAAAAACCATCTTTCGCTGCATTTGAAGCAACAACTGAAACGGGAATCAATAATGACAAACCAGAGGTTCCTATTGTCATTTTACAAAAAACCGGAGGGGACCAGTTATCCCAGGAATATGAGGAGGATACTCATAGTGGGATACAAGGTACTGAAATATATCTGTTTGACCCCGTTGGCAAAAGGCATGAAGTAATCAATTCAATAACAATGACGGGAAAAGAAGTAGAAACAGCTGAAAAATTTTATGTTTTTTATTTTGATCATTCTGACGGGAATTTCTGGATCACAAATGATAAAGTAAGAGTGACAGAAGGAGATGTAAAATATTTTTCCCCCTCGGGTGAATGGCGCTTACAGATTATAGATGCCTATTCAAATCAAATCCTGTTAGATAAAAAGCTCCAACTATAACTTCAAATTTTATACTCTCCAGAAGGGCAAGTTTTTCTATATCATAATTCCAGTTGATGAGTGTATACCGTGTACACTAAGTCGCTGTAAAAATAATCTGTCTCAAAATAAAATAAAAAATCCTACAACAAATCCTTCTCCAAAAAACGGGTACTATCAGAACACTAGCAACAAAGGCACCCCATTATTCATAATCTCGCTGGACGAAGATTTTGATAGTGAAATAGAAGTTATACAACCAAATCTGATCTTGAGAATAGAGTAGAATATCTGGAAAATAAGCTTAAAAATCTTGAAAAATCAATATCAGAAGACGATAAAAAGTCTGGTGGGCCCGCTGAGATTCGAACTCAGGATCCTCGCCGTGTAAAGGCGATGTCATGACCGGCTAGACCACGGGCCCCTGCCTGCGTTTGCATCCCCTAGATGTTACAAGTTGTATATATCATTTTTGATGTATGGAATGCCATTCTTTTTATAATAGTAAGATTTGATTAGGTTTTGATGGATTCAGACCCTGAAGATTATGAATATGAAGAAGATATAGACGCCTATTATCTCGGGGATTATGCAAGTATCGGTTCGATTGTAAAGGAAGTTCTTCCCTTTGAGCTTCTTGCTACTGTAGGAGGTGTTGTTGCAGGCCTCATTCTTTCCGGTATGACAGAAGAACTTCAGGTAATTCCCGGTTTGTTAGTGATAACTCCGGCAGTGCTTGGAATGCGGGGTAACATTTCCTCTACTCTGGGATCCCGTCTGGGCAGTGCAATACATATGGGTCTGATCACAAAAATCGAACGTAATCCTGAATTGCTCAACAATATTGGTGGTTCTCTTTTGCTCAGTTTGTTGCTCTCTTTTGTACTGGGTTTGTTGGGTCATTTTATGACAATTGCTCTGGGTCTGGAAAGTGCAGGTGCCTTAACCCTTACATTAATAGCCGTGATGGCAGGTTTGTCTTCAGGTTTGATTCTCTCTGTAATAGCAACGTTTTTTGCCATAGGCATGTTCAGATTTGGCTTTGACCCGGATAATGTAGTCACACCCTCTATAGCAACTATCGGTGATATCGTGTCTATGTTCATGCTGTTTCTTTCTGCAAAGGTGGTGTTGGCAATATGAGTTATTACACCATTGGAAGCATTGTAAATAGCAGTGCACCGATCCTTTTCCTGACTTCTTTCATCGGCCATTTTGCAGGTCAGATCATGAACTCGCAT
>JASMTL010000004.1:0-10280 GCA_041694315.1 Methanosarcinaceae archaeon
CTTTTTTTGCCATTCCTATGGCTCCGCCGTAAAAATAGGAACTTATCAGGGTGGATACTACAAATGCTGCGATAAACAGGAGTATGAACAATCCCATATTTTCATAAAAGGCGGCTGTGAGGACTCCAAATGCCATTTCAGGATTGATATTTGTGGGGTCTGTTGTAATGTCCTGCATTGCAGGCATAACAAATATGATGACCGCAACCATGAAAATAACAAACATTGCAAATATGCCTGCAAAGATGTTCAAAAAGAATGGGATGCAAATATTGAGATTATGTGTCCAGGTCTGAAAGCCTTTTCTCAGAACCGTATTTATATTTTCCATTAAATATTATCTCCCGATTACCATATCGTGATAGTTATATGGAAGTATCCCTATGGATATAACTGCGTACCCATAAGTCTTCTTATTGTATAAAGATTCTCATGCAGGTGATTCAATGGATGCCGAAAATGATAAAATTATGGTAGTTTCTCACTGTCTTCTCAACCCTGAGTCGCGTCTGGCAGGGATTAAAAATCCGGGAAAGTTTTCTCCCGGGAAAAAGAATGTAATTCAACTTCCCTGTCCGGAACTGATATATTTTGGTTCAAGTCGCCGGGAAATTACCAGAGACCAGTTAATCCATTCATCCTACAGGAAATTCTGCAGACAATTATTTGCCCCTTTTGCAGATATGCTCGAGGAATTTTATCGCAGGGGTTTTTCCGTTGAATTTGTAGGAGTAGGAAAGAGCCCCTCCTGTGCTGCAGATCTCACAACAGTGAGTGGTCCTGCCGGCAGGGTGTCAAACTTTACACATGAACATATTGCTGGCAGGGGTGTTTTTTTTGAAGAAATCGAGATGGAACTTGTCAGGCGTGGAATATGCTATAGTATGCAGGATTGCCACAAACAGTAAAATATATATAACATGTAGTCATCACGAGGGTTGCTGACGGGTTGTCTTTCTTTTCCTAAAACCCCACTCCCCAAATATTAAACCCCCCTTAAAACCCGTCAGCTTTTCCCCATTAGTAATTCTCAATAGGCAATATCTATTATCTTTATAACAAATAAGTGTAGGATAACTTATACTGTTTTATTATATCAAAAAAAAGAAAATGAAGGTCAAGAGACCTTCAGAAAATTCCTGCCCCGATAAACAGGGAGGAGAAAAGGATTGCAACTACGTTTACTACTTTTATTAGTGGATTTATTGCAGGTCCTGCCGTGTCCTTAAATGGATCTCCTACGGTATCTCCCACAACGGCTGCTTTGTGAGCTTCAGAACCTTTTCCACCATGGAATCCGTCTTCTATAAGTTTTTTCGCATTATCCCATGCACCTCCTCCATTATTCATTGTTAATGCAAGGAGTAATCCGGATGCGATGATTCCTATAAGAAGACCTCCCAAAGCCAGCGGTCCAAGAACGTAACCTACAATCAATGGAGTGACTACAGCAAGGATTCCTGGAAGTGCCATTTCTCGAATGGCTGTGGCCGTAACAATGTCTACACATTTTCCATATTCGGGTTTGGAAGTACTTTCCATTATGCCAGGAATCTCTTTGAACTGACGTCTGACTTCATTGATAACTGCAAAAGCCGCTTTTCCGACAGCCTGCATTGTTACTGCACTGAATACGAACGGCAAAAGAGCACCTATCAACAGGCCTGCCAGAACGACCGGGTTGTCAAGAGCGAGTTCTCCTATCTCCAGATTTACTTTGTATCTGTAATCTGCAAAAAGAGCCAATGCACCAAGAGCCGCTGAACCAATGGCATATCCTTTTGTTACAGCTTTTGTTGTGTTCCCAACTGCATCCAGGGCATCTGTAACCTCTCGTATTTCAGAAGGTAGTCCTGCCATTTCGGCAATACCGCCGGCATTGTCAGTGATGGGGCCATAGGAATCCAGAGTAACAATCATTCCGGTTGTGGAAAGCATTGCTGCTGCTGCTATTGCTATTCCGTAGAGTCCCATTGCCGGGTCTGCTGCCCCGCCGGCAACAAAAAAGGAGCCCAAAATACCACCTACTATTATTAAAACGGGTAGGGCAGTACTTTCAAGTCCCATTGCCAGGCCCGAAATTACATTTGTACCTGCACCGGTTTCAGAAGCTTCTGCTACTTTTTTAACCGGTCTGTAACTTGTTGAAGTATAATATTCGGTGAAGAGCACCATCAGTACCATGATGGCAACACCTACAAGTGATGCATAATAGATGTTGATGTTACCGATAAGCATGTCTGTTACGAAATAGAATGCAACAAGACAAAGAATTGCAGATACTGCCACTCCTTTATAGAGCGCTTTCATTATCTTATTGTCATTTCCTATGCGTATGAAGAAAATTGATATGATGGATGCAAAAACAGCTACTGCACCGAGAATTAATGGATAGATCACTGCGTTGGGATAGGCTTGCAGAATCTGAGTACCAAGCAGCATAGCTGCAATTACGGTAACTACGTATGTCTCAAACAGATCTGCTCCCATACCAGCACAATCCCCTACATTATCTCCTACATTATCGGCAATTACGCCGGCGTTTCGGGGATCATCTTCAGGTATGCCTGCTTCAACTTTACCTACAAGATCTGCTCCAACATCAGCGGCTTTGGTATATATACCGCCACCAACCCTGGCGAAGAGACTGATAAGACTTGCACCAAATGCAAATCCAATTATCTGATCCACATCACCGAACATTATGTAAAATACACTTGTACCAAGCAGAGCCAAACCTACTACTGCAAAACCTGATACTGCACCACCATGAACTGCGACTTGCATGGCTTTTTTCAGTCCTTCTGATGCAGCGTTTGCTGTTCTTACATTTGCTCTTACAGATACATTCATTCCAATATATCCTGCAGCAGCGGAACTTATAGCTCCTACTATGAATCCGATAGCAATTTTTCCACTGTTTTCTTCCAGCAATACATATATCAGAAAAGCCAATATTACAGCAACTATAGCCACTGTTTTATATTGACGGTTCAGATATGCCATGGCCCCTTCCTGTATCGCGGTGGCAATTTCCTGCATTCTTTCGTTACCTGTTCCTTCTTTGAGGATACGGGTTGCGAAAAATGCAGCAAATACCAGACTTACGATACCTGCCAGAGGGGCGAGGTATATTATATCCTGCATTATTGTTCTCCTAAATTTGTTTGATTTTTATGATAATGCTATGATGGGTTATCAGACAGATGGAAGTTCCAGCTGCCCTTTCCCTATAATTATTAATCTTTAGTGGTGCCACAAAGGCAGGTTGAAATAGAACACACCTAATAAGAAATTAACGTTTTAAAATTTTTAGATTGATGTGTGCCATGTTCGATTTGCCCTAACATATTTTTGTTAGTATTAATGTTTTACCTTTTATATGCACCACAGATATGAATAGACATATTAATCATAGCGTATTATCCTATGCCAATGAGGATTTCAGGGCTTATACTCGTAATTTTGTTGCTTTCGTGCTCTGTATCAGGGGCACTTGCGGCTGAGGATGGCGGGGATTATATACATATTTCAAGTATGCAGGTTCGATTTTCAGGTACTGATGCAACAGTTGATTTGTTCTATGACCTGGATTTTTTCGGAGACATGTATGTTTTTGCATTAGGCAGTCGCCATCTTAAACCTGAGTTTGAGGCCTTTTTTTATGATTTTGAAGAATTAAAGGTTGTCGAACTCGGAAGGGCCCATTCCAGATTCGTACTCAAAAATGTATCCCGGGAAAGTGATAATTTCTATCTTCATGATGAGAAGAAACTTGGTAGACAAGTTGGTTCTCTTGTAGTTATTTATCCTGCAGGTCCTTCAAAGGCTATGGGAAGTGTGGATTCGATCCCTAATCTGTTTTATGAAAAACAGTGATTCCTAAGTAATTAATTATGTTTTATTTTGATGTCCTGCTATCCTTCTGTTTGGAATTCAATCTGTTCTTGGAGTTAAATTTATATAGTTATGCATTATAATGCAATATTATGGTGCGTCCCAGAAAAAAGAGAATGGTAGGCTTCCATTACAGGTGTCGGCGTTTCAGTCCCGATGATACGAATGAAAGTATGCCTGTTGTTGATGTCGGTGTAGATGAATTGGAATCCATGAGATTGAATATTTTGGAAAATTTGTCTCAGGGAGAGGCTGCACAGAAAATGGGAGTCCATCAGTCTACATTTCAAAGAACCCTTCGTAGGGGTCTTGAAAAAGTTACGGATGCACTGGTTTATGGAAAAGGTATTTCTTTAGAAGGAGGTGAACTCAATATGCCTGGAGGAGATGGCACAGGTCCAGATGGAAATGGTCCGATAGGGGCCAGGGGACAGGGTCGCAGAGGTGGTGGAAATCGCCCGGGCCGTGGAGCTGCAGCTCCGCAGAATTGCAGGTGTCCTTCATGTGGACATCTTGAACCACACCAGCCGGGTGTACCGTGCATTCAGGCCAAATGTCCTGAATGCGGTTCCCAGATGGTGCGAGGTTGAATTTATAGACCAGAAACAATGCTAGAATGACAAAGGAGGTTGTATTAATATGCCAGGTGGAGACAGAACCGGTCCCCGGGGTATGGGGCCAATGACAGGAAGAGGTGCAGGTTATTGCACCGGATATGATATTCCAGGATGGCAGAATCGATTGGTAAGAGGAAACTCTTTCAGGGGGGGCTTTTACAGATTCGGTCTCCCTTTCAAACGAGGTATGGCTTACTGTAGACGGGGTCCATTTGCGACTCTTTCTCAGCCTGTATCTCCACAAAGCGAGCTTGAAGTGCTTGAAAGAGAAAAGGACTTGCTTTCCCGGCGTATAGAACAATTGAAAACCCAACTTTCAGGGAAGGGATCAGAGGATGTCTGATCTCCTGTTTATTTTTTGGGAATTTCTGTGGGAAAACGAAAGTCCAGAATAATTTATGGGCCAATCCTCTCACGAAGATTGGGCAGGTCTCTGGGTGTGGATGTTATACGCAACCTCTCCAGCCGGAAAAACTGCAATTTTGACTGTGTCTACTGTCAGCTGGGTCCAGTTACAGATAAAATCCAATCTCCAGAGGATGCTGTGGGATGTGTTACGTGTTCCGAAGTTGTTGAAGGTATTCGGCATTATCATCGCAGTATAGAAGATATTGATTATATTACATTCTCAGGAACCTGTGAACCAACCCTCAATCTATGGGTTGGGGAGATGATCGACGGTATCCGTGATATTTCTGATGTACCCATCTGTGTCATTACTAATTCTTCCCTTGTTGGCAGAAAGGATGTGCGCCAGAATCTTGCAAAGGCTGATCTAGTGGTTGCCACTCTAGTCTCAGGTTATGAGGATACATTCCAGAATATTAACAGACCTGCTTCGGGTATTCATCTGGAGGAAGTTATAGAAGGACTTGCGGCTCTTTCTCTGATGGATGGCTGCAAGCTTTCCATTGAGGCTATGTTTGTAGAAAGTAACGAGTTTCCAGGCAACTCATCCGATAGAGAAATTTCACGTCTTGTAGAAGTTCTGGAGTACATCGATCCGGATGAAGTTGAAGTCTTGACTGTAACCCGACCTCCCGCTGAATCTTCCCTACATGCTGTTGATGAGAAAAGGTTGAAGGAAATTGCCAGCTATTTTGACGGTAAATTTGGCAGGAATAAAGTGCGCCTGGTATTGAGGGGTATAAAGAGGGGACGCTCCGTTTTCAAACATGAGAATATTGAAGAGGAAGTGTATGACCTGATCCTGCGTCGCCCCTGTACAATCGAGCAGTTAATTGACTCACTTGATATTAGTAGGGAAAACCTTATTCCTGTTATTGAGAATATGAAATATGGGGGAACGATTGAGGTGGTTCGGGAAGGCAATACCTCTTACTACAGGGTTTTGTGATTATTCTTTCCTGCGACCACCAAATATATACATGAATAATCATTATAGATTCATGCAATTTTAGAGGATGGCATAACCTATGAAGGAAACAATAGAATCGTCACTTGCAGAGGAACGTGTTTTTGAACCATCTGAAGATTTCAAGGCCCGTGCCAATATGAAAGATCCCGATATTTACAGGAAGGCTGAAGAGGACCTTGAAGGTTTCTGGGCGTCAGTTGCAGAAGATATAGACTGGTTTGAAGAATGGGATAAAGTCTTCGAATGGAAACCTCCGCATAGCAAATGGTTCCTTAATGGCAGTCTTAACGCATCATATAACTGTCTTGACAGGCATCTTTCTTCAAAGGGTGATAAGACAGCCATTATCTGGGAAGGGGAGATGGAAAACAATCGCACCTTTACCTATGATGAATTGTTTTACTCTACATGTCGCTTTGCCAATGCATTGAAAGAACTCGGGGTTAAAAAAGGGGATATTGTTACAATCTATCTTCCGATGATACCCGAGGCTGTTATTGCCATGCTTGCCTGTGCCAGAATCGGTGCCCCTCACAGTGTGGTATTTGCCGGTTTTTCCCAGGAAGCACTCGCCCAACGCATTGAGGATGCAGGCAGCAAATTCGTAATTACATGTGATGGTTACTATCACAAGGGTAAACTGATTAACCAGAAGGAAAAAACCGATAACGCACTTGAGAAATTAGATAATATCGAGCATGTACTGGTTGTCAATCATGCGGCAAATTCCGTATTTTTTACCGAGGGCCGGGATGTGTGGTGGCATGACATCGAAAAAAAGGTGGATTATGAATGTCCGCCTGAACACATGGATTCCGAAGATACACTTTTCTTGATGTATACCAGCGGAACCACAGGCAAACCCAAGGGTGTGGTCCACAGCACCGGAGGTTATCTTGTCGGAACAGTGATTACTGCTAAATGGGTCTTTGACCTGAAAGATGATGATGTTTACTGGTGTACCGCGGATGTGGGCTGGATTACGGGTCATTCCTATATTGCATATGGTCCCCTGCTGAACGGTGCAACTGTGCTGATGTATGAGGGAGCACCGGATTATCCAGAAAAGGACAGGTTCTGGAGTATAATTGAAAATTATGGAGTGACGATATTTTATACAGCACCTACAGCCATCCGGACATTCATGAAATGGGGCAAACTGTTACCTGCAAAGCATGACCTTTCCTCGCTGCGGCTGCTGGGAAGTGTCGGTGAACCCATCAACCCGAAGGCATGGCTATGGTACTATGAGCATATCGGGAACAAGAAATGCCCGATAGTTGATACATGGTGGCAGACAGAAACAGGTATGATAATGATCACGCCCCTTCCGGGCATTACTCCGATGAAACCGGGTAGTGCTGTCCGGCCGTTCCCGGGAGTTGATGTGGCAATACTTGATGATAAAGGAAATGAACTTCCTCCTGGACATGGCGGCCATCTGGCAATCAGGAAACCCTGGCCGAGCATGATCCGGACAATCCACGGGGATGAGGAACGCTTCATTGACACTTACTGGAGTATGTGGGGCAAAGATACCTATATGTCGGGGGATGGTGCCCATACTGACAGTGATGGTTATATCTGGATTCTTGGAAGACTTGATGATGTGATAAAAGTATCCGGGCACAGGCTCGGTACTATGGAGATCGAAAGTTCGCTTGTAGCCCATTCGGATGTTGCGGAAGCAGCTGTTGAAGGAAAGAAGGATGAAATAAAAGGTGAAGTGATCGTTGGATATGTTGTCCTGGAAGCCGGTGCTTCTGCAAGCGGTAAACTGAAAGAGGAACTCCGCAAGCATGTAGCCGATGAAATCGGTCCCATTGCCCGTCCGGCAGACATCATCTTTGCTGATGACCTGCCAAAGACACGTAGTGGAAAGATCATGCGTCGGGTCCTGCGTGCGATCACAAATAATACCGATCCAGGGGATGTGTCCACTCTGCAGAATCCCGATGTGGTTGAAGAGCTCAAAAGAAAAGTTAATTTATCAGATTAACATTCAAACCGCTAGAGGTTTAATTTTCATGGAAAAAAATACCGGCCTTATAGTTGCAATGGATGTTACCCGTATGGATCGCGCCATTGAGATTGCAAGCGAAGTTGCTGAATGTGTGGATGCCATAAAGGTGGGTTATCCCCTGGTGCTTTCAGAAGGTTTGAGTGTAATATCACGGCTTGCCGATTATGCTCCTGTCATTGCTGACTTTAAGGTTGCCGATATTCCAAACACGAATGAACTTATCTGCGAGCAGGTATTCAAGGCCGGTGCCAGCGGTGTAATAGTACATGGTTTTACAGGCGAGGACAGCCTGAAAGCCTGTATAGATGTGGCCCGACGTTATGATGGGGATGTTTATGTAGTCTCTGAAATGAGCCATCCTGGTGGTGCGAAATATTTCCAGCCGATAGCCGATGAAATTGCTTCAATGGCGTATGAATTCGGTGCTACAGGTATTGTCGCACCGGCTACCCGGCCAGAAAGGATAAAGCATCTGTGTTCTATAATAGGTGATGACCTTTCTATTATTTCTCCGGGTGTAGGTGCACAGGGGGGTAAAGCATCCGATGTGATCGCAGCAGGTGCGGACTGGATTATTGTGGGTCGAAGTATTTATAATTCAGAATGTCCCAAAGAAACAGCCATGGAACTTGTTACCGGAATCGGTATTTAAGATAAAAGCCAGTGATGAGATACTCTTCTGAGATAGTGATGAGCCCTATGAGTTCTGAGGCTTTTGTTTTTACTTCCGGATCCGATTTTGATTTATATTCAGAGGAAGGTGCATGACCAAAAATGAGTTGACCGTAAATAGTCGTGAGGAGGATTGTGAACCTCTTCTTGAAACATCTGCCGGTGAAAAGGTTTTCAGGTCAGGCACAGATTCCGTTATAGTTACACTGCCAAAAGGCAGGAGGATAATTTCCAATTCCTGGCTCAATGGTGGTATCCGTGATGATATCAATGTTCTCATCAATCAGCGAATAGGAAGACATGTTGGAAGGGAGGATGACCTGGAAGGAGGGAGTGTCGAAGGCTATCTCGCTCATGTGGTGGAGCAACTTGGCTATTCTGCATCAAATGCAGCTGCATTGCTAACTGCTGCAAGTATGGAAAATGTTGCTTTTGTCACCCACTCTTTCCGTGGCCTTGAAGTAACAGCAATTGCAACCGCAGGCGTTGAAGTAAATGCATGCAGTCCTGCAGACCCTGCTTCCTATTATCAGGAAAATGGTAGATGGGAAACTCTTGGCGGGACAATAAATATGATTCTTCTAATAGATGCAAATTTACCAGCATATGCTCTTACCAGGGCCTGGATGACTGCTACTGAAGCCAAATCAGCAGTTCTGCGGCAATTAATGATTCCAAGCCGGTTTTCTGAAGAATTGGCTACCGGGACCGGTACTGATATGATGGCGATTGTGTCCAACGATTCTGCTTCCCTGCAATTGACTGATGCAGGTCCTCATTCCAAACTTGGTGAGCTGATATGTAAATGTATAAACCAGGCCCTTTTAAAAGCCCTGGATCAACAATCAGGTATATCAGCTGTTTCCCAGAGGGATATGCTTGTAAGGCTTGATAGGTTTGGAATTGATGAAAAATATTTCTGGAAAGTTTCGACATTCCTTGAGGGAGATAATAAAAAGGGTCCATTTTATGACAATCTCAGGAATATTTCACGTAATCCTGCTATGGTTGCATTGATTTCTTCTATTCTCCATCTGGTCGATGAAGTGAGGTGGGGTTTGATCCCTGAAAACGGTGCAAAGAAAGTAGCTTTTTCCCAGATGGTTCAACTTCACAATATTTTGAATTTGAGTGTAGATGTCCCTTATGATTATTTGCTCGATCCAAAAGAATCAATAATTGAGAACTGGGTAAGAGTTACTTCCTGGATTGTAAAAAGAAATGTTTAATTCCTTTACGATTATATTAATATAAAAACGGGGTTTACCATGAATCTGAGAAATTATATAGCCACTTATTGTACTGATTCTAAGAAAAAGCCAACAGGCGTCATAGTTCATAGTGCAGATATAGGAGACGAACTTCCTGAACTACCGGATCGCTTTTTCTACATGGCTGAGTGGTCTGATGTGCCTTCCAGACGTATATGGAAAAGTGAGCCGTACCAGTCAGTATTGATTCATGAAAATGGTCAACTCGTCATACACGAACACCTCAGGAAAGCCAACTTCCGGATTCATCTGCTGGAGCTGGAAGAGAAATATGAGACCTCTTCACGAACAGGGCATTTCGTTCTTTCAGTACCCGAAGCTTTCGAATTTGCCTATAATGCACACAGGGATACGGCAAGACGATGTTCCAGGACACCCTATATCTCTCATCCAATGGACGTTGCCTCCATCCTCTTAAAGAA
>JASMTL010000005.1:0-3205 GCA_041694315.1 Methanosarcinaceae archaeon
ATCCACCATAATGATTGCCACGGACAACTTTATTGATCTGTGAATCCTCGAGGTCATTAAAGACATAGGAAAGAAGGTTCTGTGCCATGTTCTTTGCAACTTCATCTTTAACTTTACCGGCAATTTCATCAGCATCCAGATCTACAAAGTATCCAAGTATTTCTGCACCGACCCTGGAAGCTTCACTGTTCCACTCATTATATTCCCCAAGAACATGAAGGGCATCGGTTGGAGTAAAACCTATGGCCTGTACCAGACGTTTCTGGATCAGGCTTGCCATGACCATAGGCGATGGCAATGCTTTACTGTCCCAGTAGATGTCACTCACGGTCAGGGGTTCATCCTTTATGCGGGAAAGAAGGTCTTCTTCGCGATCTGTAAGTTCAATGGGTTCCTGTTTGGTTCTGATGAAGAATTTTGTGGGCTGGATATTTTCCCCTAGCTGGCTTTTCAGTATACTCTGTCCTTTCTTGAGTTTTGTAGTAATTGCCGGATATTTACTGGCAGCCACACAGAGAGGAACGACCCGGCGTGGACCTATGAAAACATTATGATTCTTAACCCACACATGACTATCTCCACCCATTGCAGAGGTTTCCATTCTTATGGCTTCCACCTTGGTTGGCCAACCCCCAACAGTTGCCCCTTCATCGGTTATTTCAGGTAGATTGTCAATAACCATAGCTACATCGGTACTTGTACCTCCGACATCAATGACCAGGCAATCTTTGCTTTTGGCAAGATATGAAGCACCAACAAGGCTTGCTGCAGGACCGGTAAATATTGATTCGATCGGGTGTTTGAGAGCTTCTTTCATACCCACTATGGAACCATCACATTTGAGCATCATAAGTTTTGCATCGATTCCTCTTCGATCTATCTCAGATGCAACTGTTTCCATAAACCGGGTCGATATGGGCAAAAGCTGGGCGTTTAGATAGGCTGTAACACCTCTTTCATATGCCCCCAGGGACTGGGAAAGTTCATGGCCACAGATCACAGGCAAACCGGTCATTTCATCTATAACTTCCCTTGCCTTCAATTCATGGTCCGGGTTTCTTACACTAAAATAGGCAGAAACCGCAAATGCTGATACCTTATCCTGAACTTCTCCTACAAATTCTTTTATAGAATCCATGTCAAGGGATTGTTTTTCGTTCCCTCCGGAAGAATGGCCGCCCTGTACAGATATTGAATACTTGATTGATGAATCGTTTGGAACCTCTCCCCCTATCATGATAAGAGCTACCGGATAACCTGTACCTTCCAGAATAGTGTTGGTTGCAAGAGTGGTAGAGACCGATACCAGAGAGACTTTTTCCAGAAATGACTGATCCAGGCCGTCAAGTACTTCCTGAATTCCATCCAGCAAATCAGGATAGGTCGTGCGGGCCTTTCCATGATCAATAATCTTCCCATCCGAATCCCGCAGGATTACGGCATCTGTATATGTTCCACCGGCATCTATACCAAGACTGTATTTCATTTGTAACCCTCTGGCAATTTTTAAATATAAAACTATTATATTCAATTTAAGATTAACTTTTTTAATTTCTATTACGCAACAATACCGTCAACCTGCACAACAATAAACCTTTCGTTTTGCTTTGAAGTAACAAAAGGTGGTTTTTCCTTTTAAGCATAATGAACTACTGAAAATATACCTGTATTTCAGCGGTTGTGTGTACATTCAATAACCATCAATTTTTCAAAAAAAGACCGGGTCTCAGCTACCACATAGGCACTGAACCTCTCTCGCTCCATGATATCAAATACTTCCCCTTTACCTGTAAGGGAAGAAATGAATAACAGAACACTCCCTTCGGGTTTGAGATAGTCAGATACTTCAGCAAAAAAGGTTGCTATAGTATCCCTTCCCTCAACTCCTCCATCAAAAGCATAATTGAGCCAACCCTCTAACTTTTCGTCTTCGGAGGTCGGGAGATAGGGAGGATTGAACAGTATGACATCAAAATATGCTTTTTTCCTGAGCCCTGCGAAAAGGTTACTGCGGAAAACCTGGATGCCGTTTTTATATGCGCATTCAAGAGCATCAGGATTTATGTCACAACCTATGGGTTCTACATTCTTATTAGCAGCAACCACTGCAGAAACAAAGCCACTTCCCACACCCATTTCCAGCACATGCATACCGTCACTGATACGGTCTATCGCAACATCTGCAAGCAGGAAAGAATCTTCCGCAGGTTCATAAACATCTTTTTCAATGTTAACATAAGCATTGCGATATGAAATGGGAGCCATTAGTCATCCCTTGCTTCATAGAGAATATTGGATATGGTTGCAAAATCTTCAGGAAAAAGCTGTTCAGCACGTTTTCCCAGGAAATCTTCAGGAATTAAACGAAGAATGGATTCCTGGTTTGCCAGGGGCGGATTGAATTTCGTAAGAGCATTTTTCATTTTCTTGCGCCTCTGGCCAAATGCAGCCTCGACAACCCTAAAAAAGAGTTGCTCATTCTTCACCTCAAAAGCCGGTGGCCTGGGTACCACTTCAACTACTGCAGACCAGACTTTTGGAGCAGGAGTAAAAGCAGAGGGAGAAATTTTGCGAAGGAGCCTGACATCAGCAAAATACTGTGTGTCCACTGAAAGGCGACCATAATTCTTAGAACCTGGCGCTTCTACCATTCTTCTGGCAAACTCGTACTGATACATTAAAATCCCTTTTTCAAAACCGTGGTTAAGAAGACGGAATGTTATGGGAGAAGAGATTGAATAAGGTAAATTTGCTACAACTTTATTGAAGGCAGGGAGTTCAACTTTCATTGTATCCCCTTTAATTATATCAATATTGGATACGTCGTGGAACCTGTCCTGCAACACTGTCACCAGACGGGGATCCCGTTCTATAACAATAACCCTGCCTGCCCTGGCTACCAGACGCTCTGTCAGATTTCCGATACCGCCGCCTATCTCAAGAACGACATCATCACCTTGCAGGTCTGCAGCTTCTGCTATTGAGTCCAGTATAGGTTCATTTACCAAAAAATGTTGGTCAAGGGAACCACCCCTGATCCCATATTTTTTAAGAATAGAGTATACCACATCTATACCCTTTATTCATTGTGGGGGCGGCGATGTGGTCTTGTGAAGAGTCTGTACTTGATATTATCATCTTTAAGTTCTTCCATGATACGATTGACAATAGCCTTCTGGGGCGTATGTACTCCTCCCACACGTTC
>JASMTL010000006.1:0-3832 GCA_041694315.1 Methanosarcinaceae archaeon
CTCATTATATCCCCATACTACAACAAGCCCAATAATGCAGGACTGATCCGCCACTTCACCGCAGTCGCAGAAGCAGCAGACATTCCCATCATATTATACAATGTACCTTCCAGAACCGGACAGGACATCCCACTGGAAGTAATTGTCGAACTTGCCATGATTGACAACATAGTTGCGATCAAGGAAGCAAGCGGAAGTATCCCAAAAATCTCAGAAATAATTGAAAACACGACGGATGAAGATTTCAGCGTGATTTCTGGAGAGGATGACCTTACATTCCCTGTTGTTGCCCTGGGCGGAGTAGGAGTAATTTCCGTTGTTGCAAATGTAGTTCCAAAGACAGTGTCCGATATGGTAGAAGCTGCTCTTAAAGGCGATATGGCAGCTGCCAGGAAAAAGCATTATGAACTTGCACCCCTCACACGCGCCCTGTTTACTGAAACCAATCCTATACCTGTCAAGCGTGCAATGGAAATGATAGGTATGCCCGCAGGTCCGCTGAGAGCACCCCTGGCGCCTATCATGCCGGAGAATGAAAGGATACTTGAAGAGGCATTAAAAGGGATCGGGTGTCTCAAATGATACGGGCAGGAGTGATCGGAGCCTCCGGGAAAATGGGTGGCCTGATAATACAGAGCATCACCAGAAGCGAAGGTATTGAACTGTCCTCTGCATTTGACCTGAATAAAATCGGTGAAGATGCGGGAGATGTGGCCGGTGCAGGAAAGCTCGATGTATCAATTACCAGTGTAGAAGACCTTGGAAAAGTTCTCAAAGAAAGCAAAACCGACGTCCTAATTGATTTTACCATTGCAGGAGCAACTGCTTCCAATGCACCAATCGTCGCTGCAAGTGGTGTAAACCTTATTATCGGGACTACCGGTTTTAGTGAAGAACAAAGGGAAGCAATCGAAGAGAGTATCCTTAAAAACGGTGTTTCAGCCGTTATTGCTCCAAATTATGCAGTTGGAGTCAATGTATTTTTCAAGATTATCAAGGAAGCGGCTAAATACCTTTCCGATTATGATATAGAAGTCATTGAAGCACACCATAACCGGAAACAGGACGCACCCAGTGGAACTGCAATGAGGGCTGCAGAGGTTATTGGTAAAGCTGTTGGGCGTGAAGAATACATATTTGGCCGCCAGGGCAACGCGCCTCGTAAAAATGAGATTGGCATTCATGCAATCCGTGGAGGAGATATTGCCGGTGACCACACGATTCTTTTTGCCGGAGAAGGTGAAAGGATTGAAATCAAACACCAGGCGCATTCTCGCGATGCATTCGCCGCAGGTGCTGTAAAAGCCGCAATTTGGTTAAAAGATAAAAAATCCGGCATTTATTCCATGGAAGATATCCTGGGACTGTAAATTAAAGGAGATGATCTGCAATATTTTCACAGATCACTCTTTCACAATAGCCACAGCGTAATTCGATTTTGCCTTCCCGGGTATTCACATCAAATTTAGATTCGATGGGTTCATTACTGTTGGAAATACAATTTGGATTGATGCATTTTACAACACCTTCTACATGAGAAGGTATACCCACCTGATATTTTTCCTGGACATCATAATCCCGGATTATATTGATGGTCGCACCAGGAGAAATAAGAGATATTTTATCCACCTCACTGCTCACAAGTTCACGTCCTTCTATCTTGACCACATCTTTTCTTCCATATGAACCGGGGGCATTAATCAGGATGCTGACAATCCCCCATGAAGTTCCTGTTATGCCCAGAATTTTGAGAACATTGAGAGCCTGGCCGGCTGTAATATGATCAATGACCGTACCCGAACATATGGGTTGAACACGAATTTCTTTTTTTGCCACCTCACTCATTCAAACACCCCCATAACAAGACAAAGCAAAGCCATCCTTATTGGAACACCATAAAACGATTGATCGAAGTACGAAGCATGGGGCGTCTCGTCAACTTGAGGTGTGATTTCGTTTGTTCGGGGCAGAGGGTGCATAATCCGCAGGTTTTCCTTTGCATTTTTCAATACTTCAGGCGTAATCTGAAGGCGATTAGCGACTTTCTGATATTCTGCCGGATCAGGAAAACGTTCTTTCTGTATCCGCGTCATATAAAGCACCTCCACATCCTGTATGGCATCTTCAATGGAATCAGTCTCTGTTACCTTAATATTTTTCTTTTTGAGATCCTCGATAATCTCTGAAGGCATTGAAAGTTCCGGTGGGGACACCAGGGTTATTTCGGCACCGTAAAGAGAAAGAGCATAGCAAAGCGAATGTACAGTTCTGCCATATTTGAGATCGCCTGCAAGAGCTATTTTTAAACATTCAAGATGGCTTTCGCGCTTGATAGTATAGAGATCGAGAAAAGTCTGTGTAGGATGGTGCCCCGCACCATCACCTGCATTGAGAATAGGTACTGTAGAAAATTCCGAAGCCAGTCGTGCAGCACCTTCCATAGGATGGCGAAGGACAATGGCATTACTGTAACCAGCTACAACCCTTATGGTATCGGCAAGGGTTTCACCCTTTGCAACAGAACTTGCATCAACCGAACCAAGACTAAGCACTTCCCCGCCAAGCCGCATCATGGCAGCCTCAAAAGACATCCTTGTACGGGTGCTGGGTTCAAAAAAAAGGACACCAAGCACCTTGCCTTTTAAGAGGTCTGAACCTGACTTTGACCTGGCAATTGGTTCCATTTCTTCGGCGACATCCAGAACATGGTCAATCATATCACGTGTGAATTCTTTCATAGAAATGATATGCATATCCTCAAATGACATCAAAATGCATCTCCTTGCAGATTAAAGCTTTAGAAATCAGTTTCATAGTAATCAACCGCAGGCGTTTTTTATTCCTATGCGAATATTTGCGGATAGCGTATAAACTTATTGCCAATTATCATGTTCTTTTCTAATTGACTCTTTCCACAGACCTAATGATATAAGCCCCAGGGAAGCATCAAAGACTAATCTGGAAAACTTTATAGTGATTCACTTCTATTCTCCAGCCTGAAGAAATCATTATCAATAATTCCAAATAAAAGTTAACAAGGTGATCCTATTAAAACTATAATCCAGCTTGCTCTTGATATACTGGAGATAGATAGAGCTGTGCAGATTGCTAAGGAAGCAGTCAAGGGAGATATCGACTGGATAGAAATCGGAACTCCCCTTATAAAAAGCGAGGGCATGGATGCTATTCGTACTCTCAGGAAAAGCTTTCCCGGACACACCATCGTGGCAGATATGAAAATTGCAGATACCGGAAGCCTTGAAGTTGAAATGGCTGCAAAAGCCGGTGCAGATATTGTTATGGTTATGGCAACCGCCGATGACTCAACGATAAAAGATGCACTCCTGGCCGCACGAAAATATGGAGTTCGGCTCATGGCAGATCTAATTAGCACCCCAAAACCTGTTCAGAGGGCCCAAGAAATGGACAGGATAGGTGTGGACATCATCAATATCCATATGGGAATAGACCAGCAGATGACCGGAAAAACACCGGTAGATCTTGTGCTTGAGATTGCCTCCAAAATCAGGGCTAATATTGCTGTAGCAGGTGGACTGGATGAGCAAACTGCAGCCCGGTCTGTAGAAGCAGGTGCTGATATTGTCATTGTGGGCGGTAATATAATTCGCTCGGATAATGTAACAGAAGCTTCCAAAAAGATTCGCCGTAGTGTAGATAATCCACAATTAAATCAGGCAAAAAAACTCGATATGGACGAAGAAATACGCAAGTTGTTCATGGAAATTTCCACTCCTAATATTTCAGATGCCATGCACCGACAGGGTGCCATGAAAAATATCAAACCCATGCTAAATGATACCAAAATGGTAGG
>JASMTL010000007.1:0-5628 GCA_041694315.1 Methanosarcinaceae archaeon
ATGTGCTCTATAATGTGCTCTATCGCATGGGAATCTATCCGGACATGGAAAATTTTGAGTTGACACATTACACCCGTTTTTCTTCCCTGGATGAGGCGGTAGAGCATTACAAACCCCATTACAAGATTGCCAGTAAGCAACAGGAACAAATCCTGAGGTCTCATCTGGAACATATACTGGAAAAAGAAGGGGATGAGCTGGTCCAGCTGGGCCGCTCGTCAAGGGTAAAAATATCGTGGGATAATTCCCACTAAATATTTTTAATGCAAAAAATGCCTCATTCCGGTAAATATCAGGGAGACTCCCAGCCGGTTGGCGGTGTCTATCACTTCATTGTCCCTGATTGATCCTCCGGGAGAAACAATGTATTTTATATTGTTCTCAGCGGCATGGATGATGCTGTCATCGAAGGGGAAGAAAGCATCAGAGGCCAGGACACTTTCGGAGAGGATACTGTTGCAGTATTCCTCAAAGTCAATGTCCGGCTGTTCCCTCTCGTAAATTTCCTTCAGGTTTTCCCGGGCCTTGGTGGCACAGAGTTTGCGGATGGAATCCACCCGATTGGGCTGGCCGGCTCCCATGGCAAGCATCATGTAGCATCCTTCCTCATATTCCCATGAAAGGTTGACAGCATTGGATTTGGTGCATTTGCAGGCTGCAATACAGAATTCGGACAGGCCCTTTTTCTCCTCCGGGTAGGGAGTTTCTGTGACACATTCCCATTTCTCGTACAATCCGATATTGCGGGACTGTTTGAGCATTCCGCCTGCAATATACTTGTAGGTAAATTCCGCATCAAAGGATTCATTGAGTGAAGACAGTTCCAGCAGGCGCAAATTCTTACTCTTATTCTTGAGGAACTCCAGTGCATCGTGTTTGAATTCCGGGGCGATAATAATCTCCACGAACTTACCCTTGAGGAATTCTGCGGATTTGAGGTCAACAGGTGTATTGGTACATATGATACTGCCGAAGGCAGATATGGGGTCGCCGTCCCAGGCAGCCTGTAGGGCTTGCAGAAGGGTGTTACCGGTTGCCAGGCCACAGGGGTTGTTGTGCTTGACGATACATACTGCTGGTTTTTCGTGTCCCAGTTCCTTGACTGTCTGGAGGGCGTTGTCGCCGTCCACATAATTATTGTAGGAAAGATCTTTGCCGTGCAGCTGGCGACAGTTTGAAAGGGATGGCCCTTCTATTTCCGGCTGCTGGAAATACATTGCTTCCTGATGCCAGTTTTCTCCATAGCGAAGAGTAGTTCCGTTTGTGAAATTAAGCCGCAGGGTATCTTCTCCCAGTAAGGTGCGGCTTAAGTATGTATCAATTGTACTGTCATAGTTTGCAGTATGACGGAATGCCTTGACTGCCATTCTTTCCCGGCTTTCCTGTGAGACTGCTCCACTTGAGCGCAGTTCCTTGAGAATATGTCCGTAATCTTCAGGGTCACTCAGGACTGTAACAGATTTGTAGTTCTTGGCAGCCGATCTGAGCATTGATGGTCCGCCGATATCAATGTTCTCGATGGCTTCCTCCAGATTAACTCCTTTTCTGGATATGGTTATCTCGAAGGGATAGAGATTTACGGCCACCATGTCGATAAGTTCGATAGAAAGGTTTTCAGCGTCACTGACGTGTTCCGGATTTTCCCGCAGGCAAAGCAGGCCACCGTGTATTTTTGGGTGAAGTGTCTTGACCCTGCCTCCCATCATCTCGGGGAATCCGGTGATCTCTGATACATCAATTGTTTCTATTCCTGCATCCCGGAGCATACGTGCCGTACCTCCGGTTGAAATGATCTCTACATCCAGTTGTTTGAGCCCGCGTGCAAAATCCACTATTCCCGTTTTGTCGGAAACGCTCAGCAATGCTCTTTTTACCAAAAAATCACCAAGTCAGGTTGTAATATATTACTAATAAAGGTTCTGGTTTGTCTTTTGGGTGCGCTTTTTCCTATTGGGGGGAGTGAACATATTTCCTATACATATTATTGTTTAATTGGAATTCTCTATGGAATTTGTACTAACTTGGCTGAATTTAAGAAAACTTTATGTATCGTTATGGTCATCCGAACATATCGTCACATGTTATGGAAGTAATACACTTTCACCATAGAGGAACTCTCATGCATAAAAAATTCAGTTATATTCTATTGATATTTGTGATCTTGTTTGCGTTATGCACAAGCGCATGTGTTGATCAAGAGGAAGTTTCTGCGCAGAGCACAAGATCGATAACTGATATGGCAGGAAGGACAGTTGCAATCCCGGCTGACGTTGACAAGGCAGTTGCCACTTCTCCTCCTGCAACAATGCTTATCTACATGCTGGCTCCTGATAAATTAGCAGGCTGGAATTTTATGCCTCAGGGGTCGCAAACATATCTGAAACCTGAGTATCAGACCCTTCCTGTGATTGGCGGTTGGTTTGGTAAGCAGGATGGAAATTATGAAACCATAATATCCATGGGTCCCGATATCATCTTTGAAGGCTACAACAGTGGAGGGGATGTTAATTCTACCATCAATGAAAGACAGAAAAAATTCGGTACTATTCCTGTTGTGGGTATTGAATCGACAATTGATGCTATGGCATATGCAAAGTCAATCAAATTCATGGGGTATGTTCTCGGAGAAGAAGAGAGAGCAGGTCAATTGATCTCTTTTTACAAAAAAACACTTAATAATGTCACTGTAAAGGTCTCACAAATACCTGAAGATGAAAGAAAACGGGTCTATTATGCAGAGGGTCCAGATGGGCTGCTTACGGATCCGGAAGGTTCTCCGCACAGTCAGTTGATAGATATATGTGGTGGTGTCAATGTAGCAGAATGTCCCATTGAACAGGGTTATGGAAGATCAGCGGTATCTATCGAACAGGTATTGCAATGGGATCCCGAGGTTATCATGACAGGTGACCCTAATTTTTACAAAAATGTATATGAAGACCCTCTCTGGCAGGACATCACTGCGGTAAAAAACGAAGAGGTATATCTTTACCCTGATGCTCCTTTTTGCTGGTTTGACAGGCCCCCGGGTATTAACAGGATAATCGGTATTCCCTGGACAGCTAAAGTGCTCTACCCTCAAGAATTCAGCGATCTTGATCTCAGAGGCAATGTTAAGGAATTCTATTCAGAGTTCTATCACTATGAACTGTCGGAAGATGAGGTCGATGAGTTATTGGGTCCAGCTTCTGGAGCAAATTGAATTTTTCCCGGTAGTTTCAGATGAAGAAGGTGAACTTACATGACAGAAGAATTAACTGACAGAGTTGGGTTTCATGACGAATATGCCGAAAATTTCGAAGATGTTGCTGCCAATGTCTTTGCTCCTATATATCCGGTTATTTCACAGCAGATAATCAACATATGCCAGATCAAGAGCGGGACGTTCATAGATGTGGGCAGTGGACCTGCATCCCTTGCGATAGCCCTGGGTGAAATTGTCGATGGCAAGGTCTATGCAATGGATTTTTCTGAAAAAATGCTTGATATAGCAAAGAAAAAGATTGAATCAAGGGATTTGAATGCAAATGTGATCCCGATTTTCGGTGACGTTCATGATATGCCTTTTGACGATTGTTTTGCTGACCTGGTCGTAAGCCGCGGTTCTCTATTCTTCTGGAAGGATGTGCCTCAGGCTTTCAGGGAAATATATCGTGTGCTAAAACCCGGTGGTATGGCCTATATTGGAGGCGGTTTCGGCACAGCGCAACTTAAGTCAAAGATTACGCAGCCCATGGAAAAAAGGGATCCTGCATGGTCACAGTGTGTCGAAAAAAGATTGAACAAGACCAATCTGGATTCTTTTAAAAAAGCACTGAATGTTGCTGAAATTGACCATTACAGGATCATAGATGATGAATCCGGTTTCTGGATATGTTTCAATAAGGTGGACTGACCTATGAAGTGCAACATATGTGAAATTGGCTGCGATCTTGCAGAGGGAAAGAGTGGTCAATGTCGTATGTATATCAACAAAAATGGTCAGATCATCGAGAGATTTCCAAACAACTACTTCACAATGTTTCCGGTTTCCATTGAGACAGTCCCCCTCCTCCATTTCTATCCGCGGGGTAAGTTTCTGCAGGTTTGTACCGTTGGCTGCAATTTCAAATGTGAAGGCTGCATCTCGGAGATCCTGGCATCCCGTCTTCTTTCCACTAATAAAAAAAGTGGAATTAGCAATGAGAACGTTATCAATAAAGCCCTTGATGAAGACTCCATAGGGATTGTTTTTTGTCTCAATGAGCCGGCTGTCTCCTATTTTACATTCCGGGACCTTGCTAAAAAGGCCAGGCAGAACAATCTTTTGATCGGTTGCTCCACTAACGGATATTTTACAGAAAACGCATTGAAAGAACTAATCCCTTTGATAGATTTCGTAAATATCGGTATAAAGGGTTATTCAGATGAAAGGTATATTTCGTGCGGTGCCAGAGGTTCTGAGCCTGTTTTCAGGAATCTGAAATTACTGAAAGAAAGTGATGTTCATGTTGAGGTTTCTACCATTTACATCAAGGGTTCAGAGGATGAAGTCATAAATACTGCAAAATTTGTTTCCTCCCTTTCAAGGGATATACCGTTTCAGGTTATGAGGTTTGTACCTTTTGGAGATGCAGCCCCTCAGATCGAACCAACGATAAGGGAAAGTGAAGGTCTGTGTGACAAATTAAGCCAGCACTTAAATTATGTGTATCTTTTCAATTCTCCGGGTACCGATCATTTGAATACGGTATGTCCGGAATGCAGTAAAATCATTTTCCAGAGGGAGTTCTTTGGTCCCATGGGTTCACGTACTTTATCCTACCTGCCACAAGAGGGGTGTGAATGTTCTAATGCGGCCTTTTTTAGAGGAGAAGTAAGTGAAGTTTCTCATCATGAACCTGGATTTATGGGAGGATACAGGATTACTCGGGCTCTGGAGATGATCCATGCTATTCTTGTCTGCCTTGGGGTAAAAGATGATTATAAAATTGCAGAAATATGGGCCAATGTCATGGAAACAGGATATTTGGAGCAGCTTCATACCAGCTCTCAGGACCTTGACTCCTATTTTGAGGTAATTGAGCATTTTGCCGCCCTTGCAGACAGGAAAAAGGAAGGTATGAAACTTGTGGCTTATATGAGGGAAAAACTGGATATTATACGGTCAGGGGTAAGGGACATTGAAAGGCCACGGGTCTATTATTGTATGGGATATCCCCTTTTTGCACTCAATGGGGAGCGAATTGAGAACAATCTTGTTGAAGCTGCAGGTGGAGAAAGTGTGAACAAGCTGATCGACAGGGAGGGAAAACCCGGGGTTGGTATTTCTCATAATGAATTTGTCGGGATGAACCCTGAGTTCATATTCATATCAGGTTTCCTTTCAACCCCGGTTTCCGATTCATACGCCTATTGTAAAAAACATGGTCTATCTGCAGATGCCCTAAAAAACAGGAGGATATACGGTCTTCGTCCATTATGGGATTTCGGAAGTCCCAGATGGATATTGGGGCTGATGTACATAGCAAATAAGTTACACCCTGATATTTTTAATTTTGATATTGATAAAGAGGCAAATCAGTTCTATAAAAGGTTCTATGGTGTGTCCTTTGATTCTTCGAGGCACAACAGGTCTTTTTACAGCGT
>JASMTL010000008.1:0-2511 GCA_041694315.1 Methanosarcinaceae archaeon
TTTTTCCAGACCCAGGCTGTCTATGATATCGGACATTTTGAAACATTCATGGAAAATATTTCCCATATGGAGGTGCCGGTGCTTGCGGGGCTTATTCCTCTCAAGTCCGCCCATATGGCCCGTTTCATGAACGAAAAGATACCGGGTATCCGGGTTGATGATGAACTGATAGCACGCATGGAATCCTCGACAGATCCTGCAGAAGAAGGCCTTCTAATATGTGCTGAACAAATTCGTGAATTAAAGAAGGTGTGCAGGGGTATCCATCTTATGCCCATTGGCCATTACGGGCATATCACGGCCCTCTTTGAAATGGCCGGTTTACATGAAAAACACTGACCCTTTTAGGGATTATTATGCTTACACAGATCGATCATGCCAAAAACGGTGAATTGACCGCTGAGATGCAGCAGGTCGCAGTACAGGAAAACATGGATCCTGACATGGTACTATCCCGTGTCGCAAGGGGCAGCCTTGTAATCATGACAAGACAGGGCAATCCTCCGGTTGCCATCGGGGAAGGGGCAACCACCAAGATCAATGTAAATCTCGGCAGTTCCGCTGCGAGCATTGATCCCTCCTCAGAGATTGAAAAAGCCCTGATTGCAGAAAAATACGGTGCCGATACCATAACCGATCTTTCAATGGGAGGAGACATCCCGCAGATTCGCAAAGCAATTATTGAAAACACCACCTTGCCATTGACCACGGTCCCTGTTTATCAGGCAGTTGTCGAATGCGGACTGAAAAATGTCACTTCAACTGACATACTTTCTTATCTCAGATCCCAGGTATCCGAAGGTATCAGCTCCGTTGTATTGCACTGTGTGGAAAAACAAATGCTTGAAGAAGTGAAGGGTTCAGGCAGGCTGATGGGTATGGTTTCCAAAGGAGGCTCATTTACCAGTGTCTTCATGCTTGTCAGTGGCTGTGAAAACCCGTTTATTGAGAACTTCGATGAGGTCATGGAAATTCTCCGGGATAAGGATGTGGTGCTGTCTCTGGGTAACACTATGAGAAGTGGCTGTATCCATGACAGGCCGGACCCGGCCCAGCTGATGGAGATGGAAAAAAATGCAGCCCTTGCAAAACGCGCCAATGAGCAAGGCGTACAGGTAATCATAGAAGGGATGGGTGGCCATGTGGCAGCAGCCTCCATCCCTGGATACGTTGAGACGTATCGTTCCAAATCCCCTCATCCCCTTTTTGTGGCAGGTCCCCTGCCTACGGATATTGCCCTGGGCTATGATCATATCGCAGGGGCTGTAGGGGCAAGTATAGCAAGCGGTGCAGGTGCCGATTATCTTTGTTACATAACTCCTTCCGAACACCTTTCCCTGCCAACCCCGGATCAGGTGAGGGAAGGCCTTGTTGCTTTCAAGATAGCGGCCCATATAGGTGACTCGATGAAATATGGTATGGCAGAAAAAGATCGTCTGCTTGCAAAAAGACGCGCCAGTTTTGATTGGGAAGGGCAGATGGAACTTGCTTTTGATCCGGATCGTCCAAGGGATTTCTGCCCGATGGAGGGGCCTTGTTCAATGTGCGGGGAATACTGTGCCATCCAGATAATGGGGGAATATCTTGCAGAAGGTGAATAAATCCCCTTCAATGCAGCTTATTGGTGTCAGGACTCCCCTAATAAATTCCGGGGACAATGTTGTAGATGTACTTTCAAAAGTTTTTGCAGAACAATCCCTCACTCTGGAAAATGGTGACGTGGTAGTGCTGGCCGAATCTGCGGTTGCTACAGCTGAAGGAAGGGTAGTAAATCTTTCAGACATAAGTCCCACACAACAGGCACTGAAACTGGCCCACCGCTACAGTCTCGATCCACGGGAAATGGAACTGGTGCTGCAGGAATGTGATGAAGTATTCGGAGGGGTGCCAGGTGCAGCACTGACTATAACGAAAGGAAACCTTTCTCCCAATGCAGGAATTGATGGTTCCAATGCCCCGGCTGGCCACGTTGTCCTGCTTCCCGAGGATGCCGATAAAAGTGCTTCAGTTATCAGGAAAGGACTCAGGGAAAAATTTGGATGTGATATCGGTGTAATTGTGGGTGACAGTCGCACCCAGCCCCTGCGCCTGGGATGTGTGGGTGTGGCGCTTGGCACCTCCGGTTTGATTCCGGTTGAGGATGCCAGGGGGGAGAGTGACCTGTTTGGAAATACCCTGCATATTACTCATAAGGCTGTGGCAGATAATATCATGTCTGCCTGCCAGCTTGTAATGGGTGAGGCTGGAGAAAGTGTTCCCTGTGTAATTGTGAGGAATGCACCTGTCAGGCTGGTGGATGAAGATGTGCCTATGCCCCTGTTTTCCAGGGAAGAATGTATGTATTATAGCAATATTCGTAGGAACGGTACATCGAATCCCTGATTCTTACACCAGCAAATTTATATAGGATAAAACCATGATTTTGTATGGTTGGTGCAATACCGTACAATCCACGGTAAAGCATTTCAAAGATACTGTTGTAGATATATATGGTAATATTCAAGGTGATAT
>JASMTL010000009.1:0-10612 GCA_041694315.1 Methanosarcinaceae archaeon
GAACGGTTAAATATATTTATCAGGAATGAGTTTATTTCATGCATTATACCAATCCACTGATTATATACTTTTGATAGACTCTAGAGATTGTGAACTTTTAATATTGATTTAAACGTGAGTAAAATATGGCGGAAGAAATGGCTTCTAAAGATGAGGAATTGGAAGAATCATTTGACACCACCAGTTCCATCGAAGTGCCTAAACTATTGATCGATCAGATTATTGGTCAGGACCATGCGGTGGAGGTTGTCAAAAAAGCTGCAAGCCAGCGCAGACATGTGATGATGATCGGTACTCCAGGTACCGGTAAATCCATGCTTGCAAAAGCAATGGCAGAATTGCTTCCAAAAGAGGAACTGCAGGATATCCTTGCATATCCCAACGTTGAAGACAACAACAATCCACGTATTCGTACCGTTCCTGCCGGAAAGGGCAGGGAGATTGTTATGGCTCATAAAATGGAGGCCAGAAAGAAATCCCAATCAAGGAATATGTTGATGATGTTCCTTATTTTTGGTATTGTGATGTATTCTTTCTATGTGGGTCAACTTCTCTGGGGTATCATTGCAGCTATAATGATGCTGATTCTTACCAGGCAGTTTATGCCAAAAGAAGAAATGATGATCCCAAAACTGCTGGTCTCAAATTACGAACAGGATCATGCTCCTTATATTGATGCTACCGGTACGCACGCGGGAGCCCTTCTCGGAGATGTCAGGCATGACCCATTCCAGTCAGGAGGTCTGGAAACTCCTTCCCATGACAGGGTAGAGAGTGGAGACATTCACAAATCCCACAAAGGTGTACTATTCATTGATGAGATCAATACCCTCAGAATTGAATCCCAGCAGAGCCTGCTTACGGCAATTCAGGAGAAAGAATATCCGATTACAGGCCAGTCAGAGCGCAGTTCCGGCGCCCTTGTGAAAACAGAACCGGTTCCTTGTGACTTTATAATGGTAGCTGCAGGTAACCTGGATGCTGTGGAAAAAATGCATCCTGCACTCAGGTCACGTATAAAGGGTTATGGATATGAGCTCTATATGCGTGAATCCATGGAGGACACTGCTGATAACCGCAAGTATCTTGTCCGGTTCGTGGCACAGGAAGTCAAGAGAGATGGACATATACCTGATTTTGATCAGTCCGCAGTTGAGGAAGTCATTCAGGAAGCACGCAGACGGGCCGGGAGAAAAGGCCATCTAACTTTGAAATTGCGTGATCTTGGAGGACTTGTGAGGGTAGCAGGAGATATTGCACACGCCGAAGGGGCAAAAATTACCTCTGCAAAACATGTACTTGCAGCCAAGAATATGGCACGCTCCATAGAACAACAGCTTGCTGACAGTTATCTGGAAAGGAAAAAAGATTACCAGTTGTTTTCCAAGAAAGGTGCTGCTGTCGGTAAGGTCAATGGCCTTGCTGTAATGGGCGGAGATTCTGGAATAGTCTTGCCTATAATGGCAGAAGTAACTCCTCCACAGTCACAGGCTGAAGGCAAAATAATTGCCACCGGTATGCTCAAGGACATTGCCAAGGAAGCGGTCCTCAATGTGTCAGCTGTGATCAAAAAGGTGACAGGCCAGGACATAATGAATAAGGATATTCATATCCAGTTTATCGGTACCTATGAAGGAGTTGAAGGAGACAGTGCTTCTGTGTCCATTGCAACGGCCGTGATTTCGGCACTTGAAGGCATACCTATTGATCAGAGTGTTGCGATGACAGGTTCCCTGTCTGTAAGAGGTGATGTATTGCCGGTGGGTGGTGTAACCTACAAGATTGAAGCCGCAGCCCAGAGTGGAATTAGAAAAGTTATTATACCCTGGACCAATAAGGATGATGTCTTGATTGAAGAAGCTTACAAGGATCAGGTTGAAATAATTCCTGTCAAAACAATATCCGAAGTTATAGAGCACAGTCTTGTGGGCACCAAAAAGGAAGGAATTAGGGAAAAACTCAAGGAGCTGACAGATATGAAAGTTGATCTGGAAATTCCCGAATCCGTGCCCGGTTAAACAATACTTACAGGAAATCCAGTAAATGAGAGAATCAGAATTTCATGATGTGAGGTGGATAGAAGGTGAATCAACTTCTATCCTTCTCGACAATGGGAAGATAGAGGACATAAATACCAACTATGGAAATGGTTGTGGGGTACGTGCTCTTTGTGGTGGTTCATGGGGCTATACTTCATCAGAAGGGATCGATGGTATTGATGCTGCAATAAAAGCAGCTATAGAGTTGGCTTCTGATGTGAATAAATACAGTCCAAGAGAAAAAGTAAATCTTGCATCTTACTGTGAACCCAATGTTGACAATTTACCATCAATAAAAGAAAAACCTCAGGATGTTCCCGTTGAAGAAAAGGTTGAGTTGTTGAAAGATCTTTCCAATAACGCTTCATGCAAGGGAATCAGCAGTACATCGGCATCATACTCTGAATCTATCCTGAAGGTTCATTATACGAATTCTGAAGGGGCGGATTGCGAATATGAACTTACTAGAGTCGGTTTTGCAATCTCAGCCATTGCTTCAGATGGTGCAGCTTATCAGGTGGGAAGAGAAAGCAACTTTGATGTATGTGGTTATGAAATGTTCCGTGACCCTGAAATTCTGGAAATGGCACAAACTGCTGGAAAGACAGCTGTGGATTTGCTGGGTGCACGTCAGGCAAAAGGAGGCAAAGGTCCTGTAATTCTTGACCCGGAACTTGCAGGGGTATTTGCCCATGAAGCGGTTGGGCATGCCTCAGAAGCCGATCTGGTGCTTGAAGGCAGTTCTATTCTGGCAGATAGAATAGGTGAAGAAATCGCTTCATCACTTGTAAATATCATAGATGACCCCAGACTTCATAAATTCGGTTATTATCCCTTTGATGCTGAAGGAATGCAATCTCATAAAACAGATATTATTAAGGATGGAGTATTGAACTCCTATTTGCATTCCAGGGAAACTGCAGGTAAACTTGGTGGTGTATCATGTAACAGTCGCAGCCAGGGATACTCTGCACCCGTTGTCAGAATGAGTAATACATATGTTGACAACGGGAATTCAAATCTTGATGAAATGCTGGAAGAACTGGGTGACGGAATATACCTTGCGGGTTCCCGTGGTGGACAGGTTAATACAGGTGAAGGGGTCTTTCAGTTTAATGCCGAGAAAGGCTATATTGTGGAAAATGGGGAAATTGGAGACCTTGTGCGTGATGTGTCCCTGTCTGGCAATACTCTTGAAATCCTGAAAAATGTTGTACTGGTAGGAAACGATCTTAAAATGCATTCGGGTAGATGTGGTAAAAACGGTCAGGCAATTCCGGTATCTGACGGCTCCCCCCATCTTCTTATTTCTGATGCCCTTGTAGGAGGCGTCCAGTAATGCAGAATTATGATATTGGCAACAAAGTACTCGAATTTGCCAATAAATATGAAGCAGATGAGGCTGAAGTTTTCATCTCAGCAAATCAATTGACTTCTGCAAGTGTTCGTCGTAACCTCATTGAAAGTGCCAGGAATCAACAAAGCCGGGGATTGGGGATAAGAGTTGTTAAAGATGGTGCAGTGGGATTTGCAAGTACCAATATTTTCAATCGGCTGGAGGACACTGTGAGAAATGCGATTGCAATGGCAAAAGTACGCGATTCAGATGAAGATTGGAAAAGTCTGCCTTCAAATGGTAAATATCCTGAAGTAAAAGGCATTTTCAGCAAAAAGGTCAATGAACTTAAGCTTGAAGATTGCATCTCCCTGACAAAAGAAATGATTGACGGTGTTTGTTCTTTTAGCGATATAATAGCTCCTTCAGGTTCCTTTTCTCGCATGGTTTCCAACCAGCTTATCATGAACACTAACGGTGTTGAAGTTGAGGAAAAGGGCACTGCAGTATCGGGTTTTATTGATGTGATCACAACTTCTGGCCTTCCATCTACAGCATACGATTTCCGTATCTCCCGGGATATGGATATTGATTTCTATGGAATCGGGAAAGAAGCCGCAAACCTGGCCAATTCCTGCAAAAATGGTGTTTCTGTGGAAAGCGGACAGAAGGATGTCGTATTTCATCCCTTTGCCTTTTCGGACATAATGGAATATTCGTTCTTACCTTCAATAGAAGCGGATAATATACAGAAAGGCAGATCAAGCTTAACAGGAAAACTGAATACTGATATTGCAGCCAGGGACCTTATGATAACTGACAATGGTATCCTGGATGGTGGTATTGCGTCTTCGGTTTCTGATGATGAGGGCACTCCTTCACAATCCACCGGGATAATCAAAGATGGCTTACTCAAGTCTTATATCTATGATTCCTATACTGCTGGTAAGGAAGGGAGGTCCAGTACAGGCAATGCTGTCAGAGGTTCATATACTTCCACGCCAAAAGTTGGCACCCGCAATGTTGTTTTTGACCATCCAGCTTCTGATATAATTTCTGAGATAAAAGATGGAGTATTTGTTACAAATGTAATAGGTGCACATACTGCAAACCCAATATCCGGGGATTTTTCAGTGGAAGGCCGCAATGCTTTTGTGATAAAGAATGGCCAGATAGAAAAACCGATCAAGTCACTTATGGTGTCGGGAAATATTTTTGAGTTGCTTAAGAATGTGAAAGGTGCCGGAGATGATGTCCGGATGGTTGGTAGCATCATTACCCCTTCAATATGGGTATCTAATATGAATGTAATAGGCTGACTGCTGATTTTAGTCAGTAATTATTATATATAATCCTCTCTAACTATGTATATACAAAATCAAATACCAAAAGTTTTTCAAATTTACTTGATAGATACTGTTCAGATGGAACTATAATAACCAGGTGTCAATATGACTGATGAGGGGATAAGGACAAAAATTCTTGTAGTCGACGATGAGCCCGATAATGTCGAATTACTTACGGCTTATCTTTTGAATGATTATGACATTATTCCTGCCTATAGTGGTAGTGAAGCACTGGATATACTGAAATCCTGTGAAGATGATCTACCGGACCTTATACTTATGGACATAATGCTCAAGGATGGGATGGACGGTGTAGAAGCTGCCCATTTCATTAAAATCAATTATGATATTCCTTTAGTCTATATTACAGCTTATGCCGACGACAACATAATGCGAAGAGCCAAGCTCACTGAGCCTTTTGGTTATATCCTCAAACCGTTTGAAGAATCCGAATTGCGTACAAACATAGAAATTGCATTATACAAATATGAAATGGAACGCAGACTCAAAGAAAGCAAGAAATGGCTTACTGCTGTGCTCAATAGTATCGGGGATGCAGTAATTGCAACAGATGAAGAAGGTCTGGTCAAATTCATTAACCCATTTGCAGAAGCTCTAACCGGTTGGGATCAGAATGAAGCAATTGGTTTGCCTTTGTCAGAAGTTTTTGTGGTTGAGAATGAGGTTCCGGGTGAAAAAGTAGATGACCCGATCCAGAAAGTCATGAAGGAAGGTATGTTTTACGGCCTTGGTAGTCATACAGTGCTTGTTACTAAAAACAAAACCCAGATTCCTGTAGATGTAATTGGCTCTCCCATTCGTAATGAAGCAGGTAAACTACTGGGTACACTGGTGTTGTTCTATGATATCTCTGAGCGCAAAAGTGTTGAGAATATGATTTATTACCAGAATACTCAGAAGGATATATGATCTCATTAAATAACAGAATTGTATCCTTTATCCCAATTTTCTTCTTACAATAAATGCTATTATCAAAATCCATGCAGGAAGCATTTTGTCCATTATTTTTTCTGAACCCAATGCATTCTTCTCTGCATCTCCTGATACATTATTGACACTTTCATTTGTGTCTGTTTCTTGTGTATGCAAGTTATTAGTTTCAGCAATCTCATTTTCATTTTTGGCATTTGATTTTAATATCTTTTTGCTTCCTGTAATTACAAATGGTGAATTGAGATAGTTATCAGTAGCAGTTGTGAAATATACATAATTGCCGGCCTGATCGATATATTCTGTTGGCAGTGCAACCCATTGATTACCTTCATAGACTTCCAGACGAATGTTCTCTATATCGATATCCTCTTGTGTGATCCAGTCTTTTTCCACTTTGAAAGTTACTGAAGAATTCCTGATGTGGTTTTCAAATCCACGACTGCCTGCCCATATATTGAGATTCATGTATACTGTACCATTTGGTGGCTTGTTTGTTAGTGTTGAAGTGTTTTTCAGAATTTCAATGATTAATTTGACCTGGCCGCTATTTCTCGATGATATAAGGTCAATATGGTCAACAGGATTTCCTTTTTCTTCAAAATTATATGTGACGGGTAATTCGGCTTTGACTGATCTTATGGAAAAATCCTTGAATTCTATGTTTGAATAATCCTCGCCGGTTGCAGAACTTCCACTTCCTCCACTACTTCCTTTTTCGTTATTGGAATCACCTGGCTTGTCCTGGCCGTCATAGATGGTGGAATTATTCCAGGCTGTATTGCCAGAAGCATCAGCAGCCGATATATTTACAGTATTGATTCCAGAATTTGCGATTAGTGTGCCGGTATAGTTGCCGTCTGTATCCAGAATAAGTTCTATGGGAGAAGATATTGAACCATTGTAGGCAGTGACATTCAGGATGCCAATGTTATCACTTGTGTTGACTTTTACTATTATAGGATCGTCAACAAAAGGATTCAGATCATCAATGGTTACATTACTGATAACGGGTTTTTCATTATCTCCTGCAATGTAAAAAGTATCGTTATACCAGCCGGTGTTACCGGAGGTATCGGTAGCTGAGACATTTACTGTATTGAGACCTGCTTTTGCGATTAGTGTGCCGGTATAGTTGCTGTCTGTACCCGTCAGTTTCACAGGGGAAGATATCGAACCGTTGTAGGCAGTGACATTCATAATGCCGACGTTGTCGCTGACATTGACTTCCAGGACAATATCTTCTCCAATGTCGAGGATGTAATTGTCCAGAATTACCGAAGCGATAACAGGGGAGGTGACATCTTTTCCTTCATAAGAAGTACTGTTATCCCAGCGAGTGTTGGAGGTATTATCTGTCACAGAAATATTTACACTGTGCTGGCCATATTCAGCAGTGAAGTTAGCAGTATAGTTTCCGGAGATAGTGTTGTAATCCAGGGGGATTGACGGTGATATTCCGTCCATAAATGCGGTGACATTTTGTATACCACTCTCTGCATCAGTGGCATTTACATTCAAGGTGACCGTTTCATCGATAGCCGGGGTATAATTGTTCAGGGATGCGGAGTAAACCACGGGGAGCAGGGTATCTTCATCTGTAGTAGCAGAATCGTTTTGCCAGGTCGTGTTGATGTTACCATTCAAATCAACCGTTCGTGTGGCGATTTCGTAGGTTGTATTTGGATGCAGTCCGGTTGCATTGTAGGATTCATTGGATACATTTTCCTTTAATTCACCATCAAGATATATCATGGTGTGGTTGAAGTCAGTATCATCTGGATTTGACCAGGTCCAGTTAATCCAAGTGCATCCAATGTCTGATTCATGAAGGTCAGTAATTGGTGTTGGAGGGGTGACATCAATATCTGCAGAAACTACAAGTGCAAAAGGTTGGGGCCCTTCGGGAATATTTGATCCATTTACACATAACGTATAGTTTCCTGTATCAGGAGAAGCCAATAATACCTGTTCAACGTTGTTGAGCCGATCCGGTTCCTCACCACCGTTTCCATAAAGAATGCTGCCGTTAGGTACCATGACTGTAAAGTCCAAATCGTTCACAAGCACCTTTTTTGCTTTAGTGCTTGCGGGTTGATCCGTCCACACAAGCGTTGCCTTAAGGGGTGTCTGGTTCGATGTTACATATTGTTCTGTCTGCCATGTTTCACCGGTAGTAAGGGATATATTGTCATAATATGTCAACTCAGCAGGTGCTGGTGGATAAAGAGATTTAGTGAGATTGATTCTTCCCCATCCCTGTATTGTTCTGTTGTACCCCAGGTCATCAGCCCCATTGATCAGGGTTGCTTTGATCAGTGCAGCAGATGGGCTTATGGACAGGTTCTCCATGTAATATTGTCTGACAAGAGCGGCTGTGCCGGCAGCAAGAGGAGTTGCCATGCTGGTGCCACCCATGTAGGCATAATTTTCATCCAATATGGATTTATAGACGCCTTCGCTTGAACGGGTGGAGATTATCCAGGTACCGGGAGCCACAAGGTCGGGTTTTATCCTTCCATCGGCTGTGGGTCCCCTACTACTGAAATAAGCAATTTCATCCGGATTATCCCCTGATGAGCCTTTTTCGGCCCTCAGATTTTCCGTGGCGCCGATTGCGAGAATATTCTTGGCGGTGGCAGGTGAACCTACAGTGTAATTTCCATTTTTACCATAATTTCCAGCGGCAAACAATACCAACATGTCCGTATGGTTCCACATGAATTCATCTGCAACTTCTGCATAGGTTGTATAGGAATTATTTGAACTTCCCCAGCTGTTACTGTGAATTCTTGCATCTCTGGCATATGCAAAGCTGAGTAGTTCAAATAGACTTATGTCTTGATGGAGGCCATCGCTTCCATCTCCAAATGCCTGGAAAACCAACTTTGCTGCAGGGGCTGTACCACTATATTTTCCTCCGGATAGGGAACCATTGCCCAGTGCTGAACCTGCAACATGGGTACCATGACCATCTGTATCCGAGGCATCTTCATCTCCCCATGAAGAGATATTGATAATACGTCCCTCTATATCATCATGTATTGATTCATCGTTAATACCGGTGTCCAATCCGGTGTCTGCGATTCCTATTATCTGTCCTGATCCTGTAAGGCTATAGTTTTGGTGAATGGTTGTTACATTCATTATTCTGGAGGCATTATTGTTTAAGATGACAGGTTTATGATGCTTTTCTATCCATTCAACATTTTCTAAAGCAGCAATAGAATCAATAAGTGAGGAATTAATATGCACTTGCAATAATCTGGAATTGTCGGATAGCACAATTCCTCCCATTTTTTCGATATAATCCGTTGTATTCAGGGCCTTATCACTTCTGTAGAATTTGATGTTGAGTGTGATATTTCCCTTTGTTTTCTTTAACCCGGGTTCTATTTTATATTCAGGCTTTATTTTACCCATCCATTTGAAATAGGGAAGTGCCTTTATGTGATTGGCTTTTGTATCATTAAGATAGAGAACATAGGCATTTTCAGGGATATAGCCATAAATACCACTGATATTTTGGATTTCCTCTTGCCACTCTGGTTGGATGATTCCCGTAAATTGCACTATATAGTATCCTTTTTCGAAAGGAGCTACTGATTGGGTCTGGATAGAAGAACCTGCTTCATCTGTATTTATAGGGGAATGCCTGAGCAAAATCCAGTCACCTTGATTCTGCATTGCCTCTGGATTTTGCCCTGCACTTCCCGATGGAATCAATATAAAGATGATACTTATTAAAAACAACAACCGAAGATTCATGCGACATCTTGTATATTTCCAATATTATTTATTATCTCCTCAGGTATGCTTTATTTGGAGGTAAACCAGGACTATGATTGCTGCAACCAAACCTGCAGGTATTCCCAAAAAAAGAGAATAATAAATTGTATCTGCAAATAATTCAGTTACCATAATTCCAATTATCAAAAATACCAGAAGGGATGTGAGGATATTCCTGATTATTTTTATTGGATAATTGATATCAATTCCTCCTCATTTGATTTTCTGTATTATGTAATATGTAGTTGATCCACCAATTGCCGACCAGAGGGGGAAAATTGAACTAAATGAATTCAGGCCTACAAATATTGTCAGCAAGCCAGCTAAAAGCGCAATCATACGGGTGGCAATTATTCTTTCTTTTGACAATGGTTTTGATTTCACATCAGATAAAGTTCGGGGAACTTCAGCATCTACAATCTTCACAATGCAAAACACAATTAATAGCAGTAAAATAAAAAGCTGGTATTGTGATAGGAAAACGAATTTGATATCACTTCCGGAAATAACAAAAAGGCTGCTAACAAGGCAGATAAAAGCAAAAATGTAATGTCTTTTAACGGCTTCATTTAATCTTGCATCCATAAAAAAAGCAAAAGCCATTAGCAATCCTTGTATCCTGTTTCCTGTAGAGATGAGGTATGTGCCTGTAAGAAGAATCAGTACACTGTCAAATAGGGTCGGTATTATTCCGGAGATCCGGTTTGTAATTCGAAAAAGGAACAAGAGCAATACAAGGGGCAATATAAATGGAATCTCTAATAATAACAGGCAACAAACGCCCAAACCAGCAGCAACCAATGCTGCATGTGGATAATCAGGATCAATCTCTTTTGTAATCGCCCAGGCAAAAAAGATAGAAAGGGCAGACCTACCAGCCCATATAATCGCTTCAATCAGATTTTCTCCCGAAAGAATCTGGACTGAGATAGCTGCAATAAATACCGCGGTAGAAAGATAAACGATTATCCGGTTGTCCGGATAATCCATATCAATGGGTCGTAATAGTGCTGATATCATTTCCATGTATGATATCAGAGATTCTCAGAAGCCCATTTGGCTCCTTCTTTCAATATCTGCTGGTTGAGAGGTATGAGTTTCTGCTTTGTTGCAAAAGTCTCCTCAATGGCCTCCATATAGTCCTCAACATC
>JASMTL010000010.1:0-2984 GCA_041694315.1 Methanosarcinaceae archaeon
TAAATTCAGTGAAACTCCGATTACACCAATTGACCTTCTTGAGTGGGGCACCTTCTCTTCAGCAGGAATGGCATATCTGTGGCTGTGTATTGAAAATAATAAAAGCCTTATATATGCAGGAGGCACGGCTTCAGGTAAGACTTCATCATTGAATGCAGTCTCTCTCTTCATCCCAGAGAAGGCAAAAATTATTTCCCTTGAGGATACAAGGGAACTTAAATTGCCGCATATTAATTGGATACCGGGAGTTACCAGAGATTCATTTACAGCAGACGAAAGGGGAGCTGTTGATATGTATGACCTGCTGAAGGCGGCTTTGAGACAGAGACCCGAGTACCTGCTGGTAGGTGAGGTCAGGGGCAAAGAAGCACTGACTTTATTTCAGGCAATGTCTACAGGCCACACCACATTTTCCACGATGCATGCTGATTCTGTGGCATCGGCAATTCACAGGCTGGAGAATCCTCCCATAAGTGTACCCAGGAATATGATACAGGCCCTTGACATAATGAGTATTCAGGCACAGACATTTTCAGCAGGTAAACGTGTCAGGAGGAACCTGAAGCTTGTGGAGATCACCGATATAGATCCAAATACCCGCAATATTCGAACCAACGACATATTTACGTGGGATTCATCTACTGATTCCTTCAGACACACGGGTAAACCCAAAGCATTGAGCGATATAAAACTACAAAGGGGCTGGAATGAAGCAGATATAAAACGAGAACTGCAAACCCGGCAAGATATACTTGAATATATGTTGGACAATGGTATCCGGGATTTCAAAGAGATTGCTACCATCATTAAAGAGTACCAAGCAACACCTGAAAAGACCCTTGCCAGGTTTGGAATGGATAAATGAAAAATGGTGGGATAAACTTGGATGGATCACAAACTGGAGAAAATAACACCACAGTTGAATCAGATGCAACTGAAAGGTCTACATATTCTGTCAATAAAGCATCCCACCTGCCTCAAACCAATAAGATATCGTTCAAACAATAAATAATAAACTCTTCCAGACGCCTGAAAACACGTTTAAAATTAAATGAAACAAGCAATTCAGAAAAAGATTATGGTCATATTCTTTTTGAACTTGCCAGAAAAATCCCTTGTGCCCTGCTGGGAGAGAAGGTAAAGGAAAAAGGAGACAGGTATTCAAACCTCCAGCTCCAGCTCAAACAGGCACGAATTCCTGTGTCCTATGAAATGTATGTATCAGCAGGTATATTTTATTCTGTTGTTGCAGGGATTTTCGGGGCTCTGCTGGGACTTTTATTTGCTTATCTTCTTTTCACCATCATAGGATTACCCGATCAGCTAACCGGTATCCAGATCAATTCATCGTTTGCATGGTTGCTGGCCTACAGGGATATTTTTATAGGCTTTTTTATTGTTAGTTTCCTGACAATTGTACTGGGCGGGATAACTTATGTTCTTTTCATGTTTTATCCTGCATTCCAGGCTGGCGAGAGGAAAAATAATATCGATCAACAACTCCCCTATGCAGTAACTTTCATGTATGCATTAACAAGGGGCGGGATGAATATCCTGGATGTATTCAAATCCCTTGCAAAAGCAGAAAATACCTATGGGGAAGTGGCTGTCGAAGTTGATACCATTGTGAAGGACATGGAATATTTCGGCCACGACATCAGGACAGCACTGACAAATATATCCAGTACTACCCCTTCAGACAGGTTTCAGGATTTGATATACAATCTTGTTACAATTATAGATAGTGGAGGAGATATTGCAAAATATTTCCAGGATAAATCAGACCAGTACTTGCAGAAAAGTATGGTGGACCAGAAAGGTTTCCTGGAAACACTGGCATTGCTTTCTGAATCATATGTAACCGCATTTGTGGCCGGCCCACTGTTTATCATAATAATGGGAATCATGATGATAATTATGGGTTCCGGCTCAAAATCAATGGTATATGCAATCATATATGCTGTCCTACCCATCGGTTCCCTAATGTTTGTTGTTATGATCAGCATAATAACACCTGGCGAGCTCGGGGAACCAAAGTTACTCAAGACCAATGATACATATGATCATGGAATTCCCGAAGTACCTCTACACCTCCAGCCTGTTTATGACGAAAAGGGGGATGTTATAGATGAAAATGAGGAAAAAGTACAAAAACGCGGATATTTTGAAAGTTTCATTAAATCAAAAAAAGGCCTTCAGTATAAGAAATATATAAAGAATCCTTTAAAGCCAATGCTGGAAAAGCCCGAATATACACTGGTTATAACGGGTCCGATTGGTGTATGCATAATAATAATTCCTCTCCTGCTCAATATGAATGATGGAGGATTACCCTCCGGGATAATTGATTTTATTGATGATTATCTTGTATTTGGATTTTTTGCAGCAGTTGTTCCCCTGACAATATTCTATGAGAAGAAAAACCGGCGCAAGAAGAAACTGGAACAAAATATTCCTGACCTGTTGAAAAAACTGGCCAGTACTAACGAGACCGGGATGACCTTACAGGATTCAATAAAGCTTATGTCAAGAAAGGAAACTGATACTCTCAGTAAGGAAATAAAAAAGGTATGGAGGGATATTTCCTGGGGAGTAAACATAAATGACAGTCTTGTCAGGTTTGCAAATCGATTGAGGACACAGGTTGTGGCAAGGTCATTTACCCTTATTACCAAAGCCAATGAGTCCAGTGGAGATATAGGTCAGGTTTTACTCGTGGCGTCACGTGATGCATCATCTGAACAGGATATGAAACGGGAACGTTCAATGAGTATGATGATTTATATAGTAATTATCTACATTGCTTTTTTTGTTTTTGTAGGTGTGATCTATGTAATATCCACTACCTTCCTGACAGAAATGGCATCTGCAGGTGCGAAAATGGCTGCTTCGGGAACACAGGGAAGTTTCCTTTCGAGTTTTAACCTGGATGAGTATACAAGATTGTTCAAACATGCCTGTCTGATACAGGGACTGAGTTCCGG
>JASMTL010000011.1:0-10730 GCA_041694315.1 Methanosarcinaceae archaeon
ATCTGCCGCCATTTTCTGCGATTTTTTCCTTTGCAGATGCACTGAAACCAAGCGCTGCAACAGCCACGGAGCGTTTCAGAGTGCCGGCACCAAGTACCTTTCCCGGAACAAGAACAATTTCGCCCTCTGTTGCGTTCCTGTTGAGTTTACTAAGGTTTACCTCGGCATAATTCTTCCTTGGTTTTTCCAATCTTCTGGCTATATCTCTCCAGATCGGAGCATCTTCCTGACGTGCCTGTTCCTTAAGGCTGACAATCAGGGAAGGAACCCTTGGATCTGATTTCCTTTCAATTTTGTTTTGTGTTTTTTTACTCATAATGTCCCTCTGCAAGAATATCTCTCACTCACGCACAATTTGCGTTCGAACATGGTGAATAGATAGGGAGTGTGGGGTGTAATTAAATTACTAATAGATAAAGATTGTGCATTAGTCAACCGTTAATTGAAACGTTTTGCAGGACCTTTTCATAGAATTTGTCCATATCACAACCAAGCTCTCTTCCGATAATAAGGGCGGCAACTTCAACATCCACCATACCTGAAAGATTCTCATGCCGATTATTCACAAGTGATACTACCTGTTTCAGATCCATATTACTGCAGGATGCGATGTATTCCAGAATCTGATCTACAAGGGTTACCTGTTGCAGGATGTCTTTTGAAGGGATGAATCCTCTCGGGATATCAACTGTCGATGGATCAAATGCAGGGTGCAAATGCTCATCTTCCATATAAAGCAAATGAGAATTTAAAGCAATATCCAGTATTCTGGATGCCTGTTCGGGTGTCATCCACTTAAGGTCAAAGGAGAGAGAAAATTCAAAATCCTGTGGCAGCATTGAACTGCCTTCATTCCTTTTGAAGGGAGCCGCTACCACATACTTCAATTCATCCATCAGGATTCACGTCTTAATTCATCAACAATTGTATCAGCAATTCTTCCACATTCGGTTCTGCCGGGTCCATCAATATGATTGATACGAAGGGTAAGGACATCCCCTTCAAGTATTGCCCTTACCAGGAAGACATCACCTTTGAAAGGAACCCTGCTATATTCACCATCCAGATAACTGTATTTCAGTGAGATACGGAAATCCACCATCCCTTCAGGTTCAATTGTGCCAACAACAGAATCAGCATTACGATAATTCAATGGTGAAAAATCAATACCATTCATGACAATTTCAACTTTGATTTCACGTTTTGCCTGTATTCGGTAACCTCTTCTTGTAACAGATTCGGTAACAAACATACCGAACCTGCCATCCGTATTAGCCATCACTTTCACAAGATAGGGCAAATCCGCATGATAATGGTTTTTTTGTTCAAACTGAACCTCCCTGCGCGGGAATCGGTGGTAAATCCTTTTCTTCATCATGTGTTTGGGTCGATTCTATTTTACTTAGAGAGACACCAGTTTGGCATCTATAATACCATCAACATGGCGAATTTGTTCAAGGATCTCCTCTGATACTTCGGAATCCACATTCAATGCCATAATGGTCTTCCCACATATTTGGACACGACCGACCTGCATGCCGGAAATATTGATCTCATGATTTCCCAGTATTATGCAGCAAGGGCCTATTACATTGGGCCTGTTTATATGGTTGGAAACGATCATGTAACCGGAAGGTGCAAGATCTACCCTCTGCCCGTCGATCATGATTATTCTCAAGTCATCCTCTACAACCGTACCGGTAATACTCTTGGAAATGGAATCCTTGCTGAGTTTGATTGTTATGCTGGATGAATATTCTTCTACTCTTTCGGATTTACTCTCCACGACTTCAATGTCCCGGGATTTAGCAATTGAAGGAGCATTTACATAATTTACAGCAGCACCCATTATGGTCTTCAGTACACCTTTAAGTGCCGCAAGTGTGAGATGGCGGGTATCCTTGCCGGCAACATCTCCCTTATAGGCAATTTCGACTTTCTCATAGTTGCCGTCCATCAGCTGGGATACTGCACTTCCCAGGGTCTCCGCAAGTTCAAGATAGGGATAGATGGTGGACATTATTTCCGGTTTTATAGAGGGGATATTGATCGTACTGCGGGCAGGTCCGCCATTTAATACAGATATCACTTCTTCTGCTACGGATACAGCCACATTGACCTGTGCCTCTTCGGTCGATGCACCAAGATGGGGGGTTACAACAGCATTTTCCAATCCAACAAAAGAACAGTTTTCAGGGGGTTCACTTGTAAAGACATCTATGGCAGCACCCGCGATCTTGCCATTTTTAAGAGCCTCTCCTAGTGCGTCTTCATTGATTATTCCGCCACGGGCACAATTAATGACCCTAGCAGTAGGCTTCATAAGATCAAATTCTTCAGTATCCAGGATATTGCGGGTTTCCTTAGTCAATGGTGTATGTACGGTAATGAAATCGGCACATTTTGCAATATCTTTTACAGGTGCCAGTTCTACGCCCAGTTCTTTAGCCCTGTCCTCATTTACAAACGGGTCATAGGCAAGGATATTCATTTCAAGTCCCTGTGCTCTTTTGGCCACTTCGGCACCTATCCTGCCCAGGCCTATCACCCCAAGGGTCTTTCCATTTACCTCAACGCCTAAAAATTTTTTTCGCTCCCATTTACCTGCTTTAAGTGAAGCATTTGCCTGTGGTATATTGCGCGCCATCGAAAGCATCATTGCAATTGTATGTTCCGCAGCTGAAAGCATGTTACCTTCCGGTGCATTCACCACAATGATTCCCTTCTCTGTAGCTGCAGGAATATCAATATTATCGACTCCAACTCCTGCACGCCCTACAATCTTGAGTTTATCCGCGGCTTCGATTACCCTGGCAGTAACCTGTGTTCCACTGCGTATTACAAGGGCGTCAAAATCTCCGATCTTCTCAACAAGCTCATCTTCGGAAAGGCCTGTTGAAACCTCCACATCAAAATGTTCTTCAAGTTTTACCACTCCTTCCTCTGATAACGAATCACTGACTAGTACTTTCATTTTAATATTCTCCATGTGATAACAATGATGTAATACACCGATATAACGGATAGCCTCCGGTGAACACAGACTTTAGATTGAACCACCCATATAAATATATCTAACCATCGCAGAGGATTATTTTTCACACTCTTTAGAGTTTGTCAGGAGATTGCTTGTCATGCATGACAGCCATTTGTAGTGAAGTAAAGTATGTACCAGAACAGCGATTGTCAGTATAATAGAAACCCTATTTATCATCGTCCAGGTTGCTTTTGTAAGACCCAGATATATTTGGTTACGGCCCTGTGGTACTCCTGAAGGAATAAAAATATACATATAAAAGCCTGTAAAGGCAACGACCAAAAAAAGAAAAAGGATTGCAAGATCGACTATGAAATTTAGTTTGGACCTGTTTATACTTGCAATCTTCTAATATCATTACTTAATGTACAATCCACACTTACATGAACCACGGGTCTCAACATCGCGGGCACGACGGGCACACGGACAGATAATCTTCTTATCTTTTTCTTTATCCCCTGTTCTTTTCTGGCAGAAGCAGTACCATTCACCATACTTGCGCTTATTGTTAGCGATATTTTTTACCGCCGTGGTGATAACATCATAGTCTGAATTAAGTTTGTACCCGGTAGTTTCAGCATTTTTCTTGGAACGTTCATAGAATTCCATCTCAAGTTCATCATCGAATTTCATTATATCACTCCTTGCATTGTTTGTTCGATATGAATAAAAAGATTTGGGAATAATCAGGACCGGGCAATTTCACCCAACTTTATTCCCAGTAGCCTGCAATCCTCTAAATCTTCCTTTTCAGGTCTGAATTTCACTTTCAAAGGGTCTTCCACAAATTCCATTTTGGTATTCTTGAGTGCCTCTTTCATCTGTCTGATTGCACCACCACCCCAGCCATAGGATCCGAAGAATGATACTTTTTTGTCTTTGGGGCGCAAACCTTTCAGGTACGTCAGGAAACCACCCATTGTGAAGAACATCCCATTGTGCATTGTGGGAGATCCAAGGGCAAAGACCCGGCATTCCATTAATTCCTTGATGAGCATGCTCCAGTCATTTTTGCGCAGGTGGAACAAGACAACCTCAGTGCCTGATGCCCGCACTCCTTCTGCAATTGCTTTTGCCATCATTTCGGTGCTGCCCCACATTGTATCATAGATCACAAGCACTTTTTGCTCACTTGTCCCGGAAGCCCATTTTGCATAGGCATCGATTATCCGTTGAGGATCGTTGCGCCAGATAACACCGTGGGATGGAGCTATCATGTCTATCTGTAACCCTAGTTTCCCGACAGTTTCAAGATGTTTGAGTATTCGGGATGTAAAGGGCATCAGTATATTGGCAAAATATATGGCGGCATCTTCCATCACGTCTTCTACCTGGTCATCGAACCTCCTGGAGGTGGCAATATGCTGGCCAAATGCATCATTGGAAAAGAGAATATTATCCTCTTTGAGGTAAGTCTGCATGCTGTCAGGCCAGTGGAGCATGACCGCTTCAATAAACATCAGGGTCCTTTTGCCGGTGTTTAATTCATCCCCGGTTTTCACCGTCTCAAAGTTCCAGCCACTACATCCGGATTCGGCATAATATTCATTCAGTCCTGTTTTGCCCCTTTCTGTGGCAAATATTTTGGAATTAGGAGCAACTTCCATGACCCGTGGCAGGGCACTGGAATGGTCCATCTCCACATGATTGGCTACTATATAATCGATCTTTGCGGGGTCCACTATTCTGCTGATCCTTTCGATCATCTCGTCTGCAAAGGATGCTTTTACAGTGTCTATGAGGGTGATCTTTTCATCTACTATAAGGTAAGCATTATATGTGCCCCCGCGGGGAGTTTCATAACCGTGGAAATCACGCAGGTTCCAGTCGATTACGCCAACCCAGTAAACCCCTTCTGCAATTTCAAGTGGCTCTTCTGGAGTATCCACAAAATTCACCTGCCAAATTTATGTCTGCATCCTGAAACCGGTAGCTTCATCCAGCAAACCATCAATGAGTTCATAGTGGTCACGCTCAACTTTGGCGATCTTGCTGAAAAATTCCTGTTCTTCCCTTTCGGTGGCTTTCTTTTCGAGTTCAAGGTAGAAATATTCACTCTTTCTTTCAAAACGCAGTGCACCAAGCATAATGCCGATCTCTTCCAGATTGTTTTCTGTGAATTCCACGTTCAAAGATCCACGGAAATCAGGTATCTTGGATTCAGGTATTTCGACTTCTTTTCCTTCAAGGAATTTGTGAAGGTATTGAGCATGGTGCTTTTCTTCCTCGGCCAGGAACTCATAGGTTTTCTTTGCCCCGGGATTGCCGGAAAGTTCAGCCCTTTCAAGATAGAAATCATACCCCTGGTCCTCCAGAGCAATCGCCATTTCCACTGCTTCTTCAATCGTCCTAATGTTCTCGAGTTCTACATCTACATCTTTGAGTATATCTTGCAATTTATTCAACTCCCACAATCAGTAGCTAGTATATTTGATAACGTGAGTAGTTAAAACTTATCTATGTGCGTTTTATCCCTTACTGCCACACGAGAAGGTTTTTCAGGACATTCTGCAGGGTATCCCATGGGAATTACGGCTGCCACATCAAAACCATCCGGAATGGCGAACATGTCCATTATTTTTTTCCCATGGAATGTAAGGGTGACCCCCGCCAGTCCTTCAGCAGTTGCAGCAAGCAGCATGTTCTCTATGCAGGCATATGTTGAACCCACAGCCTCGTCCCCCAACTTCTTGTTATAACAAACCACGACAATAACGGGCGCGGTCTCGATGGCCTTCTGCTGCTCTGGTGCCTTTTTTCTCATATCTGCGAGTTGTGCCCTTAGCTTCTCCTCTTTGACAAGAATAAACTCCCAGGGTTCGCTGTTAAAGGCGTTCGGTGCCTGGGTGCCTGCATAAAGTATTTTATCCAGAGTATAGGCAGCGACCTTGCGGGGAAGGAACTGCCGGATGCTGGTGCGTTTCTCTATTGCTTCAAAAACTTCCACTAAATACCCCCATAATAATGACTGCAAACAACTTCTGTTTTGAAATGTAAATAACTTTTCCTGAAAGGCTTCCTTTGTACTCTTTTTATTGATTTTACTAAGACAAAATGAAGAAATGAGTTTAGAAACATTGTTTTTTTGAGTAAAAGAGGATGTATTGCATGCTTATTAAAAAACACATTGCTGCGAGGTTGTTGCAACATATGAAATATAATATCCGGCAATTACTGAATATTTAGTAGTAATACCTGAAGATTTGCCTGAATAATATAATCATAATCATATAGATAGGTATAGATGATCTATCTGCCTATGAACCTTGTACCTTTTATTGCACTTATCATGGCTACCCCGATAGATAATAAAAGAAGGCTGAAACTTATCTTTTTGGGTTCGATTTTGATCCTATTATTTACTCTGGTGGTCATAGTACTGCAATTCAATTTCATCTCTGTAGCCGGAGAACTGTTCTACATTTATGCTATCGGCAGGGCAGCGTTTCCCTTTTTGTTGTGGTTTGCATTTGTATACAAGGATGTCAACTACCCCTCCCTTACGGCAAGGGGCTTGAATGTCAATTAAGCATTCGTCCGGGTGGCTGACAAGCACCCTTGAGATTCCAGGATATACCTGTAATCCCGTGTTTTGTGTTCAATATTCATTGCACCAATCAGGTCGGCATTGTTCTCATAACCACATTTTTCACATCTAAAAGACAACCTGTTACGATTGTTTTTTGAGATATGATTACATCGAATACAGGTTTGAGAGGTATACGATGGGTCAACATAATGAGTGATTATACCTGCTTCTCTTGCTTTGTATTCAATGAATGTTTGTAATTGGCGGAAAGCCCAACTACTGTGATTATGCCTTCTCTTTTTAGAAACTTTGGGAAGCGTGGAATCACGTATTCCTGATAAATCTTCCAGACCTATTACAGATACACCTTTTTCAACTGCGAATTTCACAATTTTTTTTGAGATTGTGTGGTTTACATCTCGCATAAGACGTTTCTCTTTACCTGAAATATGTTTCAACATACGTTTTGCAGATAAAGTTCCCTTCGATTGTAAACGCTTTCGCATTGATTTGTAATGGTTGCGAAGATTCTTAATTTCACCACCTGCAAAAAAACTACATTTCCTGTCAGTGGTAGAAGCAACAGCAAGATAGTTCATACCAACATCAATTCCCATGAAGGTAGAAGCATTTGTTATTTGTTTATCGGGGATTTCTTTCTCCACACATAAATGGAAATAATAGTCTCCGTCTTTGTGTTTTACAACTTTGGATGCTTGGTATTTCCATGAACCATCAAAATACTGTTTCGCATAGTCATAATTCAAAATGGAATAAGGTTTTCTTCCGTTGATTGTGGTTATTTTGACCGTATCTTCATCAATGACAAAATCTCTTTTGTATGAAAAAGTCATTGAGGATGGCGAAAACTCTACCTTTTGCCATTTTGCCTTTTTCTGTTTATGCAATGTTTTGTAACATCCAGCAACCTGTCTTGGGATATTACAACTCATCTGGGATTTTAATTTTAATGTTTCACGAAGATAGGAGTATACTTCCTGCTGTAATTTCATTGCTGGAATCGGTTTACCTTTGTCAAAAAGAACTTCAGAAGCATAGTTCATTCCATCTGAATATTTCTGCATAGTTTCCACCAAATCATTATCAGGATTTGCTATTTTCAGGATAATTGTTTTAGTGAGAAACATACAATAGTATGTTCACTTACTTATTATAAAAAATCACTTTTGTGAAATATCAGGCGCTTTCTTCTCCTACCTTACGGAAGGTGACTCCTGCTCGAAAAGTTGAATTATGACCAAACTGCAACTCAGTGGAAAGGTATATTGAGATAAAAAAGTAATTTTATGTACTCATTCTCAGAAACATTTTTATTCAAATGCCGACATTAAGAGGATGGCTCGATGATTAATTATATATGATAGTTACGGTAACATATTGCATTCATATTTACGAGGAAGTGTTATGGAGAATATAAAGATCGCAATTGCAGGGATTGGCAACTGCGCTAGCTCTCTCATTCAGGGTCTGGATTATTACAGGGATAAAACCGAGACAGATGCTATCGGTCTAATGCATTGGACCATTGGAGGATACGAACCCTCTGATATTGAGGTTGTAGCTGCGTTTGATATTGATGAAAGAAAAGTAGGGAAAGACATATCAGAAGCCATCTTTGCAGAACCAAATTGCACTGCTGTATTCTGTCCGGACATTCCCGAAAAAGGCATAAAAGTTACAATGGGCAGCATCCTCGATGGTGTTTCTGAACACATGACAGATTATGAAGATAAGTATAAATTCATAATCAGTGATGAAAGCGAGTCCACCAAAGAGGATATCGTTAAAGTTCTGAAAGATTCCGGTGCTGAAATGCTCTTGAATTTCATGCCTGTAGGGTCAGAAAAAGCTGCATGCTTTTATGCAGACTGTGCCCTGGAAGCAGGAATCGGTTTCATTAACAACATGCCGGTTTTCATTGCCAGTAATCCTGAATGGGCTCAAAAGTTCGAAGAGAAAAACCTGCCTATAATTGGTGATGACATAAAGGCCCAGCTTGGAGCCACTATCACTCACAGGACACTGGCAGACCTTTTCAGCAAACGTGGGGTCAAACTGGAAAAAACCTACCAGCTAAACACCGGTGGCAATACCGATTTCCTTAATATGCTCAATCGCAGCAGGTTGTCTTCCAAGAAAACATCCAAGACCGAGGCTGTACAATCCGTACTCAAAGATCGTCTGGCCGATGAAAATATACATGTCGGTCCAAGTGACTATGTGCCCTGGCAAAAGGACAACAAGATTTGTTTCCTGAGAATGGAGGGAAAACTGTTCGGCGATGTTCCCATGAATATCGAACTACGTCTTTCAGTTGAGGATTCTCCTAATTCTGCAGGTGTTGTAATTGATGCCATACGCTGCTGCAAACTTGCACTTGAAAGAGACACCGGTGGAATTCTCTATTCCCCTGCATCTTATTTCATGAAACATCCACCTAAACAATACAACGATGACGAAGCCTTCCTCATGACAAATGATTTCATCGAAGGCAACAGGGATAACTGAAACGCAAGATGCCTTATCAAATAAGGAAAATATTTGGTGTGGATTTTAGCGGGTCTAAGAAAGCCTGCAATAAAATATGGGTAAGTGAAGGCAGCGTTCACGATAAATTTCTCAAAATCCACACCTGTCATCCTGCTCACTTTTTTTCTGAAAGTCATGATACTCAGAGCTGTATTGCTGCTCTTTATAGCATGATCGCCAGGGAAAAATATGCTATTTTTGGAATGGATTTTCCTTTTGCACTACCATCTTCCCTTACAGAAGAAAACAACTGGAAGGATTTCATAATCAATTTCCCTCTGAAACATGCATCTGCAGAAAGTTTCAGGGATTACTATCGCCAGAAAACAGATGGTAAAGAATTCAAACGTAAAAAGGAAGATGAAAAAGGCGCACCATTTGCTGCATACAATCTCTGGTTGTACAAACAGACTTATCATGGTATCTCAAGAATAATTAATCCCCTTGTAAGGAATAACCTTGCCTGCATTCTCCCTATACAACCCCCGAATCCTGAAAAACCCTGGGTAATAGAGATATGTCCGGCCTGCACCCTTAAAGAAAAGGGTCTATATGTGCCGTATAAAGGGAAAAAGAGTGACAGAGAATCTAATAGGAAAATGATTGTGGATAAGTTAGAAAAATTCAATATTGTACTCGATGATGAAATAAAAGATATATGTATTTCAAACACTCAAGGAGACGCTTTGGACAGTATTCTGGCAGTGTATGCCGTATTCAGGAATATGCATATTCTGGAAGGAAAAAATCCGGATGAACTTGAAAAAAGAGAAGGGGATATTTATTATTAATCCTCTTTTGCTTCTATATTCAATAGTTCATAAATATCATCAGGTTTTGTCAATATGTGCATATTTTCCATTTCAGCCAGTTTTTCTGAATTGGTAACATCAATGTCACGCATCTTCAACTTCATTTTTCTTCCACTGGGTGCATAGGTTGTAACATCGCCACGCACCTGATCAACAGGCAGGACATAAATAGGGGTTTGTCCTTTTGCTGTCTGGGCCACCACATTTGTTACAAGAGTATCGGCAATACCATGTGCTATCTTGGCAACAGAATTGGCTGTGGCTGGTGCGATTATTAAAGCATCATAGTGACCAACCTGCAGTGGACCGGCAATAAAAGGCGAGTTGGGGCCCGAATCTGTTTTGAAGTTGGGGAAATCATTTTGTATGTTATCCCACATGCGATACCACTTCATTACAGTTTCCCCTTCCTTTGAAAGAAATACCATAAACTCAATATCAGTTTTTTTCTGAATGTCTACCATTATGTCATACGTCTCTTTTATAAGGTCACCTGAGCCTGTAATACCCCATGCGATTCTTTTCATATTATCACTCCTGTAAATTAATAACCTGTAAATAGTTCATATTTGACTTTTGCTTTATCGATAGCCATTTCATATAGTATTTCCCTGACAGTCTTCACCATTGTCGGGGGGCCACATAAATAGAACATGCGGTCCCTGTAATCCGGAATTTCACGCAATATCATGCTTTCACAGACACGCTCCCTGCAACCACCCCAATCATCGGACGCCCGGGTTAAGGTATGTACAACTTTCAGGTTGGGATTGTGCTTTTGCATAATATCCAGTTCATCTTC
>JASMTL010000012.1:0-4509 GCA_041694315.1 Methanosarcinaceae archaeon
GGTTGCTGAAATGTTTTCATTTCCCAATACTTTTCTCGGTTTCCATCACCTTGAGATATATTTTGAGTATCGAATCTGGATTCAGAGAAATGGAATCAATGCCTTTTTGCACAAGGAATTCAGCAAATTCCGGGAAATCACTTGGAGCCTGACCGCAGATCCCGCTGTGCTTATTGTTTCGTTTTGCACCTTTTATTGCCATGGATACAATCTCTTTTACAGCCTCATCCCTCTCATCAAAGGTTGAAGCCAGAATCTCTGAATCCCGATCTACTCCCAATGTTAGTTGTGTCAGGTCATTGGACCCGATCGAAAAACCATCGAAGTATTTGCTGAATTCATCAATCAGGAGTACATTACTGGGAATTTCACACATCATATATACCTGCAGGCCGTTTTCACCCTTTTTAAGGCCGTGTTTATCCATTTCTTCGATAACTTTGCGGGCTTCCTCCACACGTCTGCAGAAAGGAATCATCAGAATAAGGTTGGTAAGTCCCATTTCATCCCGAACCCTTTTCATAGCCCTGCATTCAAGGGCAAACCCTTCCCTGTATCTTTCATCATAATAACGTGAAGCTCCCCTGAAACCAAGCATGGGATTATTTTCCTTTATCTCAAAGTCTTCCCCGCCCAGCAGGGTTGCATATTCATTGGATTTGAAATCGCTCATACGCACAACTACAGGCTTAGGGTGAAATGCAGCTGTGATTGTCGCGACACCTTCGGCAAGTCTTTCCACAAAGTACTCCCCTTTATCCGAATATCCCTGTGTCAATTTTTCAATCTGGTCGACTACATCCATATATTTGACTTTATCCGTATGAACCAATGCCATCGGATGAATACCTATATAGCTGTTTATAATAAACTCAAGTCGGGCCAGCCCGATTCCATCATTTGGGACCCGGGACAATGCAAAAGCCTCTTCCGGGTTACCCAGATTCATCATTATCTCTGTTTGCGTCTTGCTGACATCATCCAGCTCTGTGGTTTCCTTATGGAATGCAAGCTGGCCATCATAGACCCTGCCTGTGTCTCCTTCAGCACAGCTTACCGTGACTTGCCTGCCGGTTTCAAGAATTTCTGTGCTGTCATCCGCCCCCACAACCGCGGGTATGTCAAGCTCACGACTGACAATAGCTGCATGACATGTCCTGCCCCCTTTATTGGTAACGATGGCTGCCGCATTTTTCATCACAGGTTCCCAATCAGGTGTGGTTGTATCTGCCACCAGGATTTCCCCCGGTTTGAAGGAAGACAAAACAGAGACATCCTTTATGACATGCGCCTTCCCTGAAGATATCCTTGATCCAACACTTCTGCCTGTGACAAGCACCTTGCCTTTTTCATCCATATAATAGGTTTCAAGCACATCCTTCCGTTTCTGGGATTGTACGGTCTCCGGCCTTGCCTGGACTATGAACAATTCTTCCGTATAACCGTCCTTTGCCCACTCTATATCCATGGGCATTGCCTTATTCGATTTGCCAGAATAGTGCTTCTCAATCGTGACAGCATACCTGGCAAGCTGCAGTATCTCCTCATTGTTGATACAGAAACTTTTCCTGTCAATTTCGGGGACCTCCACATTACGTGTAAGTACCCTGGAATCACCCCGGCCATAGATCATCTTGATCTCCTTGCTGCCGACCTTTTTGCGGATAATGGGTTTATAGCCTTCTTCAAGGGTTGGTTTGAATACGTAGAACTCATCCGGATTTACCAGTCCTTGCACGATATTCTCACCTAACCCATATGATCCGGTGATAAATACCACATCCTCAAAACCAGTTTCCGTATCGATAGTGAACATCACCCCGCTGGATGCAAGATCGGAACGCACCATTTTCATAATCCCAATAGAGAGGCCCACATCAAAATGGTCAAATTTGTTATTTATCCTGTAGGATATGGCCCGGTCGGTGAACAACGAAGCAAAACAGCGGCTGCATGCATCATTCAGGGCATGGTAGCCATGGATGTTGAGGTAGGTTTCCTGCTGGCCTGCAAAGGATGCATTCGGCAGGTCTTCAGCAGTAGCGGAACTGCGTACTGCAACATCGGTATCTGCACCATACTGTTCACACAGTTTGTCATATGCAGTCCTAATTTCATCCCAGAGGTCTTCAGGGATAGGTGCATCCAGGATTGTATGCCGGGCCTTTTTGCCAACATCAGCAAGATTGCTAAGATTTTTTGTATCCAATTCATCCAGAATCTGCCTTAAATCCTCCACCACACCTGCTGAGTCCAGCACATGCCAGTAGGCTTCAGCAGTGATAGCAAAACCGTTAGGAATCCTGATATCCTTATCAGTAAGTTCCCTGTACATTTCACCCAACGATGCATTTTTCCCTCCCACCAGGGACACATCATCAATCGTAATCTCTTCAAACCATCGTATGTATTTGTTATTGCTCATTGTAACCCCACTACTATTTTCAATTAGTTGGTTATATGATTCCGGAAAGTATTATGTGTTCCTGTGGGTACTAAAAATCCATAACTGAACAAACTGCGATACTTTTAATAGCGATTAAGAACAAATGGGTAAGGAAGTTATGAGGTTAAATTATCTGGGGGCCAAATTAATTTCATACTGGTTAACCACAGGCATAAATGGTTGCTATGACGTGTTCCTGCTTAGAAGGAATTAATCCTGTAAAGCATTTTTTATTGAGTTAGCCCGGTGGCTAGCCAACTATACATCAAGAGGAGAGAAAAGGTGTACGACAGTAATACCACATTCAGAGAAATTGAAAATGAATGGATAACCATGTCTGATGGCTGCAAACTTGCAGCCAAAATATGGTTGCCAGAAAGTGCGGATGAAAAGCCCGTACCCGCTGTTCTTGAATATATTCCTTACAGGAAACGTGATTTCAAAGCGATTCGTGATTCCAAAATACATAGATATTTTGCCCAAAATGGCTACGCTGCCATAAGAGTGGACATGCGGGGCAGTGGGGATTCAGAGGGGGTACTGGAGGATGAATACCTGCCCCAGGAACTCAATGATGGTATTGAAATCATCGAATGGATTGCCGCCCAACCCTGGTGTACTGGCAATGTAGGAATGATAGGTATATCATGGGGTGGTTTCAATGCTCTCCAGATAGCAGCAAAGGATACACCCCATCTAAAAGCCATAATTACAGTTTCATCATCCGATGACCGTTATGCAGACGATGTTCATTATATGGGAGGTTGCCTGTTAACGGATAATCTTTCATGGGCCTCAACAATGTTTTCCTATAACTCTCTCCCACCAGATCCTGCGATTGTGGGAGATAAATGGAAAAAGATGTGGTTGGACAGACTGGAAGGAAGCGGTCTGTGGCTTAGAAAATGGCTTCAGCACCAGAGAAGAGACGAATACTGGAAGCACGCTTCAGTTGCAGAAAATTATGAAGCGATTTCCTGCCCTGTCTTTGCAGTAAGTGGATGGGCGGATGGGTATTCCAACACTGTATTCAGGCTCATGGAAAACCTGCAGGTCCCACGCAAGGCCCTTGTTGGGGGATGGGGACACAAGTATCCTAATTTCGTTGGAAAGGGTGTCGGAATTGACTTTTTGAGAGAAGCTACACGCTGGTGGGACAGATGGCTTAAAAAGATCGATAATGGAGTAGATGAAGAACCCATGTTACGCCTCTGGATGCAGGATAGTGTCTCCCCTCTTATTTCAAGTTGTCCTGGCAGGTGGATAGCAGAAAATAATTGGCCTTCTTCCAGTATTGAAAATCAAGAATTATTCTTATCCCAGGGCAGGATTCATTTTGAAGAGGATGAAATCAAAAACGAAGATATGAGGATCAGAAGTCCCTTAAGTGTCGGACTTTTTGCAGGTAAATGGTACTCATACTCAGAGTCAACCGACCTTCCTCATGACCAGAGTGAAGAAGATGGTGGAGCCCTTGTTTTTGACACACCTGAATTAGAGGAAGATATTGAGATACTTGGATCTCCGGAAGTAGAGCTCGAATTAGAATCAGACCAGCCCATAGCTATGATTGCCCTGCGATTAAACGACGTATGCCGGGAAGGGACCTCCACAAGAGTTACTTATGGACTACTTAATCTTGCACACAGGGATGGTAATGAAAATCCCTCTGTACTTGAAGTTGGTAATACGTACAGGATCTGGATAAAAATGAATTACGTGGCACAAAATTTCCCCGCGGGCAATAAAATACGTTTGTCTATTTCAACGTCGTACTGGCCGTTTGCATGGCCAAGTCCTGAGCCTGCAGCTTTGACTATAAAAAGCAGAGGTAAACTCATACTACCTGTAAGACCAAAAAGCAAAGAAGATGACAAATTACCGGACCTGGGAGAACCGGTATTATCAGAACCAATCCAATCCACGCTTATGGAACCTGCAAAGAGAGAATGGATAGTACAACATAATCTTGCAACAAATGAAGTGAAACAACAGATAATCAACAATGATGCATTCCTACGGCTGGATGATATCAATCTGGAAATTGGAAAAGAAACAACTGA
>JASMTL010000013.1:0-7810 GCA_041694315.1 Methanosarcinaceae archaeon
ATTCAGAAAGGGCAGTATGATTTACAGGTGCTCTTTGACACAATACCTGAGCTGATTTTTGTAGTGGATTCAGAAGGCTGCATCCTTTATTCCAATCTTAATGTTGCAAAAACCCTGAAATATTCCAAACAGGAAATAACAGGTATGAATTTTGTAAGAATTCATTCTCATACTCAGGTACTTGATGCTGCAAAAGCCTTTAACGAAGCACTCAATGGCAACAAACAGAAAAAATTGTTCACATTGATGGACAAAAATAATAATCTAATAAATGTCGATACTACAATGCAAAGGGGGGAATGGAACGGTAGTGATGTGGTCGTCGTTGTCAATCGAATTGTTGAATGACGATAGATTCATAAATTATTAATGCAGATGCATAGTAAACTAAAGGATTGCAAGTAAAGGGGGGCAAAAATGATAGATATCAATCCTAAAAACATCTTGATACGCTACAACATATTGGCTGAAAGCGATATGACTCCTGAAGAGGTAGCAGAACAGCTGTTCCCCACAGATCCCCACATTCGTAAGGTAGCCAAAGCAGTTTTTGAAGGCGATGAGGATGAAGTTGTTACTGCTTTACAAAATACAATTAATTCCGGAGTTGACCCCCTTTCACTTATAAACGATGCTCTAATGGCAGGAATGGAAGTAGTGTCTACTCTCTATGATCACGGATTGTTGTACCTGCCGGATGTTATTATCTCTGCCCAGGCAATGATTGAAGGTATAGAATACTGCAAGGAACAATCAAAACAGGTTCATGAATCAAAGGGCAAGATCATTTCTTATGTTGTAGAGGGGGATATCCACGACATCGGGAAAAAGATTGTAACTGTTCTTTTACGTGCCAATGGTTATGAGGTTATTGACCTTGGAAAAGATGTGCCTGTTGAAGAAGTTGTGGCTGCAGCTAAAAGAGAAAAACCCATCATGCTTTCTGGAACCGCTTTGATGACCACAACAATGCATGCTTTCAAAGACGTGAACTCGCGACTGCTTGCAAGTGACATAAATGTACCTGTGGTCTGTGGCGGGGGTGCTGTTACCCAGGACTTTGTTTCCGATTATGATCTGGGAGTATATTGCGAGGAATCTGCAGATGTACCCAAAATTGCAGATTCCATCCTGCACGGATTGGATATAAGGAAATTAAGGGATACTTTCCATAAACACTAAGGAGATCTATATTATGTCTGTTAAACGTTATTCTTCCATGGAATATGACAATTTTGAAGACCTTCTTTTTGGCCACTCTAAATATCCTGTGAAAACCGGTCTTGATCTGGAAATCGGTGCTGGATATACCACTGCTGAAATCAATTATGCTCCCCGTCCGGATGCGGCTGAAAATAAGGCAACACTTGTAAACGAATATGAGCGTATTACCCGTGACATAATGGAAAGGATGGTTCAGGTCGGTTTCCCGTCAGTGGTACTTGAAACCGAACATGTGCAACAGATGACACATAAACCTGAATGGGGGGCTGATATTGCAACTGCTCAAAAAGCAATCATGGAAGATTATCATGATGAATATGGCATCAAATGTGCCCTCAGGCATACAGTTGGTGATGTCAGGGGGGATAGGGAAAAAATTGATCTGCGTGGAGATGCTTATTCCCGTATTCTTGAATCGTTTGAGCAAGTCGCTTCTTCAGGAGCGGATATGTTGTCGATCGAATCCCTTGGAGGTAAAGAAGTATTTGATCATTCTATCCTGAGGAATGACATGCGGGGAGTTATCTTTTCAGTTGGTATACTTGGCGCACTAGATGTTGAATATATATGGCAGGATATCTGCAGTATTGCAAAGAAAAACAAGGTAGTACCTGCGGGAGATACGGCCTGTGCACAGGCAAACACTGCAATGTTTGTTGCAGGTGGTCTGCTTGACTTCAAATTATCCCACAGTGTGGCATCTGTTGTAAGGGCAATTTCTGCATCAAGGTCCCTTGCTGCCTATGAAGCAGGTGCAATTGGTCCGGGTAAGGATTGCGGTTATGAGAACAATATCATTAAGGCAATTACAGGTTACCCTATTTCCCAGGAAGGCAAAGGTTCCACATGTGCCCACTCAGATCTGATGGGCAATATGGCCATGCAGTGCTGCGATCTATGGTCCAATGAATCCGTGGAATACCGGGGAGATTTTGGAGGAACCACTGTACAGTGCTGGGGAGAAACCCTTTCTTATGATTGCAGCATGATGAATACGGCATTGGAAGCCGGGGTTGGTAAAACCCTGCGTGATGTGCTAATGGTTTCGGACAGATACAGGGATCCACAGGCATTCATACTATCGTATGATAATGCGTATCGTATTGGTGAAGTAATAACTGCCCACCCGGATGATTTGTACCTGAGGGCAAAAGAGGCAGGCATGAAAGCTTGTGAACTAATAGAAAGTGGTTCCGGGGGATACCTGGAGTTATCCAAGTTTGAAAAGGCTACAATAAAAAAAGCCCAAAATGACCTGAAATCATTAGACGAAAATATGGAATCTTTTATTTGTAATTGTCTGGATATCTATTCATCTGAAGTGGATACTTTTGATCCATCAAATTATGGCCTTTAATTTCTATAATTTTAACTACTAGTTTGGTGTTTCCAGATTTTTCCTATATATAGTTATTTCTATCTACCACCTAATAATTTAATTGTTTTTAATTTCATATTAAAAACGCTATGCAGCAAATCATGTATACTTCCAATTATATTTTATGTTTATTCGATTGTAGGTATCTATTTATATTATCTATTCAGCCAGTTCATTTCATTATAGTATATAATTATTAGTATAACTAATAATCCCTATTTTTTGAATTTGTGCAAATATACTCAAAAAAAAGCAATCAAGAGATGTATTTCTTACTATAGAAAATAGTTAATTTGAATTAAAAATAATGGACAACATTTATATACAACCATTGAACAATAGAAATGTTTATATAGTATAGAATCTCACTTTAAGATGAGGTTTGATTAAACCTCACAAAAGATTGGAGTAGGGCCAATCGCCATCAGGCATTGACCCTGAATATATTTGAAACAAATATGGAAGGAAGTGTAGAATGACCAGTTTGGACGTAGATCCCAGTGAAATTCTGGAAAGATATAACGTCAAAATGGAAAAAGCAATGACGCCGGATGACGCGGCAGCAGAACTTTATCCAAAAGACGATCTGATTCGCCCTATTGCAGAAGCAATCTATGAGGGAGAAGAAGATGACACAGTAGAGGGCCTCCAGAAAGCAATTGATGCCGGTAAGGATCCAATTGCCTTAATAGATGATGCCCTGATGGTAGGAATGGGAGTGGTAACAAAACTCTACGATGAAGGAATAATTTTCCTGCCAAACGTAATGATGTCTGCAGATGCAATGCTTGAGGGTATTGATTTTTGTAAATCCCAAGCCAAGGAAGCACCTGTATCCAAAGGTAAGATCGTATGCCATGTTGCAGAAGGTGACGTGCATGATATCGGTAAATCCATTGTCTCAGCCCTCCTGAGAGCAAATGGTTTCGATGTAGTGGATCTTGGACGTGATGTACCGGTAGATGAGGTAATTGAAGCTGTGAAGAAAGAAAAGCCAATGATGGTGACAGGAACCGCTTTGATGACCACAACAATGTATGCATTCAAGGCTGTCAATGACAGGCTTCTTGAAGCAGGCATAAAAATTCCATACCAGTGTGGTGGCGGTGCTGTAAACCAGGACTTCGTATCAACCTATGAACTAGGAGTATACGGAGAAGAGGCTGCCGATGCACCAAAGATGGCAGAGGCAATTCTTGCAGGCGCAGATCTTGGCAAACTCAAGGAACAATTCCATCAACACTGAAGAGGTGAGCAAAATGACAGTAAACAGATACACCAAGATGGCATATGCCAGCGCAGACGATATGATTTTTGGAAAGTCCCCCAATCCTGTAAAAGCAGGGCTGGACTTAGAGATTGGTGCCGGTTACACCACACCTGAAGTAAACTATGCACCAAGGCCAGAAGCCGGTGAGACCAAAGAGAAACTTGTAAAGGAATATGAGCGTATTACCCGTGACATAATGGAAAGGATGGTCCAGGTAGGTTTCCCGGCAGTTGTACTGGAAACAGAGCACGTTCAGCAGATGACCAATAACCCAACCTGGGGTGGAGAGGTCGCAAATGCACAGAAAGCCATTATGGAAGATTACCATGATGAATACGGCATCAAATGTGCTCTGAGACACACTCCTGGGGACATTCGTGAAGACCGTGATTACATGCAGTTGAGGGGAGATAAATACAACACCCTTATGGAATCCTTCGAAGAAGTTGCATCAAACGGTGCAGATCTCTTATCCATCGAAACTATGGGTGGTAAAGAAGTCTTTGACCGTGCAATTCTAAGAAATGATGTACCGGGTATGCTTTTTGCAATTGGTTGCCTGGGTACTATGGACATGGAATACATCTGGCAGGACATTGCAAAAATTGCCAAGAAGAACAATGTCGTCGCAGCTGGTGATACTGACTGTGCACAGGCAAACACTGCAATGTTCATTGCAGGTGGACTTCTTGACAAAAACCTGGCCCATACCCTTGCAACAATTGCCAGGGCCATATCCGCACCACGTTCCCTTGCTGGATATGAAGCAGGTGCAGTTGGACCTGGTAAGGACTGTGGCTATGAGAACACCATCGTAAAATCTATTACAGGTGCCCCAATATCCCAGGAAGGTAAGTCTTCCACATGTGCTCACTCAGATGTAATGGGTAACCTTGTAATGCAGTGCTGTGACCTCTGGTCCAATGAATCCGTAGAATATCACGGTGAATTCGGTGGTACAACTGTACAGTGCTGGAGTGAATCCCTTGCATATGACTGTGCATTGATGAATGTCTCCCTCCAGACAGGTCAATCCAAGAACCTCAGGGACATGATGGTTCTCTCCGACAAGTACAGGGACCCACAGGGATACATCCTGGCCTATGACAATGCCTACAAGATCGGTGAAGCAATTGTCAAGGATTCAGATGATATCTATCTGCGTGCAAAGAACGCTGCTGTAGAGTGTGTGAACCTGCTTGAAAACGCAGACTCAAAACTACAGATGACCAGATTCGAAAAGAATGCACTTGCCGATGCAAGCAAGGCTCTGGCCGGACTTACTGATGATTCAGATAAGTTCCTCAGCGACTCCCTTGAACAATACAAACAGGAAGTCAAGGTATTCAGGCCGGAGAACTACGGTCTCTGAACAGCAAACATACAGAAGCTGTGGACTCTTTAAGGGTCCACAGCCCCAATCACCTTGTAATCTTCTATATAGCGTAGCTAACAACAAGGAGGAGATATAAAAGCAATGCAATACTTACAACCTCCCTTTACTCCTATTTTTTTAGTTTTAACCAATTGTGAGTTATTGTAACTTTTAGTCTGTATCGATCTATTGACTCAAATGATAGAGGTGATATTTATGGAAGGAAATATTGAAATGGTGCAAGCCGAAGTAGCTGATAAAACGGCCAACCCGGCACCACTTGGTTTCACTGGACTTGGGCTTTCAGCAGTTTTGCTAAGCCTGACATATGTAGGTTTATTCCCACTTGATTCAATGGTAGTCTCAATGGCAATATTCCTGGGAGGATTTGCCCAGGTGTTTGCAGGAATAATGGCATGGAAGAAAGGAGATGTATTTGCCGGAACTGCTTTTAATGCATTCGGGCTCTTCTGGTTCTCACTTGCAGGGCTGATTATTCTGCAGGCTCTTGGATGGACCGCTGCAGCTGAACCAATATCAATGGCTGCCTATCTTTTCATATGGGGTGTTTACACCTTTGTGATGCTTATAGGTACCTTGAAAATGAGCAATGGCAGCAGAGCCATGCAGTTTGTGTTCCTTACCCTGTTTATCCTGTTCATCCTGCTTGCAATTAGCAATGCTACAGGAATGAGCGGTTTACTTGTTATTGCAGGTATAGATGGATTACTCCTGGGATTTGGATCACTATATACAGCTCTTGCTATGGTACTGAATGAAACTTGTGAGAAACCTGTGGCTCCAGGTATTTAAAACAAAATATAGGGATATATTTATGTCATTTGTTTTGGAGGAATGGAAATGTGCAGGAAAACATTGCTGGAAAAATATTTTTTCATATTTGTTTTCCTGATTTTTTTTATTTCCATACCAAAGATATTGTATGGATATTTTTATGATATAATCTACCTGGAGACCAGTGGATATTATTCACTGTTGAGAGGATTTTCAATCGTGTCTATTGCCGGTAGTTTTTATGTCACTTCCCTTTCACCTAATTCCCTGCACCCTTATGGTTATTCTAAATATTTAAAAATGGGTCAGTTTCTGGTAGCTCTTGGAATTGGAATAATTTCTTTAATTTTAATAGGCCATTCAATGATAGCTAAATATAGTTATCAGAAAGTTCCGTTTATTGATATGTCCGGATACATTATAGTCCTGCTCTCTGTCATATTTTATCTTTTGTTAATTTATTTCATGAAAAAAGTTCAATTCTCATTGCAGGAAGAAAAAAAATATAATAATTCTAACAATATCAAAAAAGAAGTGGGTTTAACCATTATTACATTAATAGGTCTGGTAGGTATTGAACATGGATATTTTTTCCTGGATGTTGTCCTTTCAATCTTTTTCTTTTCATTTTTGGTAAAAGAAACCCTTTCTGTAATTTGGGAAAGCAGCCGTTTTTTGAGTGACACATTTAGCCTGGATGAAAAGCAAATATGCAATCTTGTAAACTCAATAGATGGGGCCAGTGAGTGTCACAATGTAAGAGCACATGGAACAGATTCCGACCTTTATGTTGATTTACATGTATGTATGGATCCAAAAATAAAGATCATCCAGACCAAACCAATTGTTGAACAAATAGAATCATCCTTAAAAGCAAGTTATTCATCAGTCAGGGATGTTACCGTACATATTGAACCTGCAAAAAAGAAGGGGAACTTTATATGAAATATAGTCTGGGCATAGATGCCGGTGGAACTTATACTGATGTAGTCATCATTGAAAACAATTCAGGGAAAGTAGTCAGTTCAAACAAAGCACTTACAACATATCCTGATTTACTTGAAGGCATCGAAAATTCAATTGACGGACTTGATTTTCAATATCTTGAAGATATTGCAGTCGTTTCTGTCTCTACAACCCTTGCCACAAACACGGTCCTTGAAAATACCGGCTATCCCGTAGCACTTATACTTATTGGGGAACACGGAAGCGAAAGCGAAGGTTTTCCTTCCCAGCATATATTTCATGCAAAAGGTGGCCATGATCACGAAGGCCTGGAAATGCAAGAACTTGATGTTAAGCCCATCGAGTCCTTTGTTGAGGATGTAAAGGATAAAGTATCTGCATTTGCAATTTCATCCCATTTCAGCATCCGTAATCCGGATCACGAAATAAAAACAAGAGAATTGATTCAATCAATTGTTGATATGCCAGTTGTTTGTGGTCATGAGCTCTCTCAGGATATAGGAGCCTATGAAAGAGCTGTAACAGCTACACTGAATGCACGGCTTATTCCTGTAATTAAGCAATTTATTGAAACTATAATCAAAGACATCAGAAGAAGAGGGATAAGTGCCAGACTCTTGATGCTTAAATGTGATGGTTCTGTAACAGGTATCGAGGATGCACTCAAAAAACCTATAGAAACCGTATTTTCAGGACCGGCTGCAAGTCTTATCGGAGCTTCTCACTTAAGCGGGAGGCATACCTGTGTCACAATAGATGTAGGGGGCACAAGTACTGATATTTCATCCATTTCAAAGGGGGT
>JASMTL010000014.1:0-4849 GCA_041694315.1 Methanosarcinaceae archaeon
TTAAAACCTTTATTTAGTAATGTATTTGTCATTCATTCACAAGCCAGAGGGAATGTATACAACCTTATAGATAAATTCAAAAGAGCTGATTCTGGTATTTTGATTGGTGCCAAAATGCTGGATGAAGGAATTGATATTCCAGATGCTGAAATTGGAATCAACGTTTCTTCTGCTGATACTCGTCTTCAACTTGTACAGAGAATTGGTAGGGTTTTAAGAAGAAAAGAAGGTAAACAACCAATATTCCATCATTATGTGGCTTTACCATCTCCAGGTGCTCATATCAATTGTGAAGATAATTTGCGTTACATGGAAGAAATTTCCAGTATACAAGACACGGCCATGAGAATAGGTTCCAAAGCATCTGTCGAAACAAAGGATTCCCACTTCATAAATCTTAAAGACGATGCAGAAAGTATGGTTCGTCAGAGATTTGAAAATCATAAAAATATGCCAATGTTCGATTATGGAACATTACAAGTAGAAAATATTTTGGAGCCATTCTATAGGCACGGTGCATCCACTAAGATCATTTCTGAGCTTGAAAAAATGTCCTCAAAATATAAGATATCGGATGAAGAGTGGGCATCAATTGTTCGACGTGCATTCCCGAAAGAAGAAAGTAATACAAAAGAAGAAGAAAAAGCACTGGATATTCCTGGTTATTGGTGGCTACTAGTTCTTGGTAATAGAAGTCCGAAAGGAATTATAAGTTTATTTCAAAAATATATGGCATTGAACAATTGATTTATATTGCTTGAGTAAAAGGGGATATTTGATTATAGCCAATGTATATTATTTTTGGGCCGGTATAATTCTTCATCAAATTTCCTTCTAAACACAGAAAGATCTACAACATAAGACATTCTTCGGTTACTTGTTCGATTACTTGTTTGGTTACATGTTCGGTTACTTGTTCGCCTGCCCGGCATGAAGTTTCTTCTTTACCAGGATGACTTTCTGTGGATTCCGCAATGGAATCTGCCAGGTAGGCAATAAACCTCACTCTCATACCTATCTCGATTACCTCCGGCTGGGGGAGCCCAGGTTCTTCAGCGTCCTTCAGTATACAACGAAAACCACTACCCTACTGCTCTATCAGGTCAAGTTCCCCGAAGACTCTGGCAATAACACGATTCCTGATCCTTGATACAATCTGCTTGACATCTAGAAGATGGGAAAATTAGCTAAATGCTAATTTCATGCAAAATACCACAAAAAATATAGTTGATAATGGTTACATATTATTGATTGCTATGTCTGATGAGGATCTGAAGAAAAGAAAAGAGGAATGGCTTAGTAAAGTCAGAAAAGAAGGTAAACTCAACCGCAACCCAACTGAAGATCACAGCGCCGGGCTCAAAACTCTTCAGAATAGCATTCGCAGAAAGATGTTATCTCTTCTACTGGAATCATCCATGAGTCTCGAAGATTTGCAAAATGAAATGGAACTGAACAAAATGGAGGCCAAGTTCCATATAGGAATGTTGGAAAATGCCCTTTACGTTGAGAAAGAGGAAAGGGATGGAATTATCGTGTATTTTCCTTCTCCACGGGCAGAAGCATATATGGAAAATGTAAAAAGTGGAGGGCATAAATGACTATTTCTATGGATGACAAAGAGTCGAATTGGGAAAAGGACTTCTCGAACTTAAAAGATACCATAATGCAGGATGGTGCTATCGATAATAAAACTAAAAAACTGCTGGCTCTTGCAAGTGCTGTGGCTGTGGGATGTGATGAATGTGTATCCCACCACAAAAAATTTGCTCGCAATGCAGGTTTAAAAGATTCCGAAATTGAAGAAGCAATTCTAGTAGCATCACTGATTCGTCTGGGGTCGGGACTGCGACATGTTGACTAAAAAGGAAAAGTAAACTAAACTGTTTTTAACCAGGAATAAATACTAAGGAGAGAAGGAATTATAGCTCTTCTCATGTATTTATCGGAATTTTTGGGTAGGTATTAAATGGAAAGTTAATGTGAGAGAAAATTATATATTATTGCCCTGATTTTCACTCGAAAATATCTCAAAGTTGTAACTTATGAAGAAATTTGCTTGTTATAATTCTACATGATACAATCTTCAGCAAACATTCTCACCTAAGCGCCTTCCCCTTTACAGGCATATCCATGCCTCCCATATTCTACTATCATCTACGATGCGTAGCACCGTATGTACGTATACATCTAGCAACCGTAAAAAGATGTGAAAATAATTGCAGGACAAGAATCGATTCTGGGTCATATTACCTGTATGTACTTTGAGAAATAAGGACATCATTATTCTTAAATCATATAACATCAAGTATATTCATGAGATATACCCAATGATGTAACGCAGCATTGATTTACGTTAGAGTTGATGATTCTACCATTAGAAATTCGGGAATCCACAAAGAATTCAATTCAAAAATTAGCCAGGTGCTGAAACATTCCAATAAATATCAGGAATGAGAAATCTGGAAAAAGAGGCAGACCTGCAGGAATCGATCATGGATCATATCTGAAAAGAGGCACATAGAATAGATTGACTCTTCGCATTTGAAGATGGACCTGAAAAATAGTATGTAGGTATGAATGGCTGTGACCTTTCAGAGGGATCTAGATATTGCACCTGTGCTATGCTGGAATAGGTCTATCTGCAGTTTTGAAATAAGCTCGATCTTAAGTATTTGGTAAACCAATGTCAATGGTATATTTCAACTTTTAAATCAATCAGGATGTGTCATGCAAAAGAGTAAATTGGTTTCTGTTCTTGTAATTGTTTTTCTGTCCCTATCCTTTCTGGGTTGCACAGAAGAAGGAAACTCAAACGGGGAGATTCCGGAGGAGCAAACATCGGTAGATAATGTTTCAACGCCGGATTCACCGGAAACTGATGTTAACGTGTACAATGCAACCCTGAAGAAAACTGCGATACTGGATATTGATAATGGTTATTCCCTGAAGGTACTGGAGATAAACCGAAAAGAAGGCTATTCGATCTTATCGTTGAGGAAAGACGGCTATGAATATGGTACTAAAAAGATATTTGTCGGCCGCAGTTATGATGTATGGGACCCTGAAAAGCAGTTCATAGTCTATTCAATCAAACTGGAAAGTATATATGATAACAGTTTTGTCATCGACTTATCATACACTTTGAAACCGGAAATATATCTGTATGTGGATTTTCCTGACCGGGATAGTGAAAGGAAACCAACGGTCAAAATTGAAAAAGATTCAATCACCAGGAATTATGTATGGGAGTACGACGACAGGCAATTCCAGCTCCAGGCCAGATATGACAAAGAAGCTTATGAATTATATTCACAGAGAACCCGTTATCGCCATTGGGTGCATTTTGTAAATGACCCTTATGATGACGCATTCATATCCCAGATTACATTACAAATGGAAAATCTGGCAGAAGAAGCAGATTACGGCCGGGAGGAAATTCCTTACATAACCATGCTTTTTGTCCAGTCCCTTCCTTATGTCAGTGACAGTGTATCTGCCGGTTATGATGAATATCCCAGATTCCCCTTTGAAACAATGTACCACGGAGGCGGGGATTGTGAAGATTCCTCTATCCTGCTTGCGGCACTTTTGTATGACATGGGATATGGCGTGTCGCTGATTGAATTACCCGGTCACATGGCTGTGGGGGTAAAGGGCAGCGATGACCTTCCCGGGAGCTATTATGATTATTCGGGAGTGAAATATTTCTACCTAGAAACAACAAATTCAGGCTGGGAAGTGGGCAGGATTCCCACTGTATACAGGAATTCCGATGCCCGGATAATTCCTATTACTGACGGCTATCCAGAAATTGCAGTTGACTTTGCAGGCAGTGGAAGACACGATTCCCGTTTTTCCTACATTGACCTCGATATCGAGGTCGAGAATGTTGGTTCTGCAAAAGCCGAAGATGTCATTATTTACACTGGTCTTGAAGCCACGCAGAAGGGCATGGTCTGGGACCAGGTTGCAAGTGACCAGATCCCGGAAATTGATGTGGAAGAAGCAGTCTCTTATGAGATTTCAAACCTGAAGGTTCCTGTAGGTGAGACGTATCGGATTGGAATCCGGGTTGTGGGGTCAAATACTGGTGTGGAGTATGTCTATAGTGATTGGCATGTTTCCTGACAGGGAATTTCAATAATCCCCTTTTTCGAAGATGGCAGAATCCGCACCTACAATCGTGGCTCCTTCAAAGAGCAACCATCTAATCATTGGAATGCCCATCGAAAGTTGCTGAATGTCTATATTATCCCTGATTCCTGTTTCATTTCACCAAAAAGGGTTTCATTTTTCTGAAATAGGGATGTGCCTGCTGCGGTACTAAAAAAGATGTTCTAATGAAAGCATTGAAATTTTGGAATTGACAAAATATTGTGGTGGGCCTAACCGGATTCGAACCGGTGATCGCTCGGTTATGAGCCGAGCGCTCTAACCAGACTAAGCTATAGGCCCATAGAAAATGATGAAAGGAGCGCCGCCAACAGGGCTCGAACCTGTGACATTCTGGTTAACAGCCAGACACTCTACCAACTGAGTTATGGCGGCACATTGCATGCGACGTGTCGCGAGCGCTTCTAATGCATCAATCTGATTTAAACTTTTTGTTTGACGCCGGCAAAAAAGGGGTTACATCAGAGGATTTTATAGATAACCCCCATATTTACCGGAGATAGGAATGGATGCACCACAGTATTCACATTTGTTATCCTCTGTCAGATGGTTTTCTTCCACATCAAAAACACCCCTGCCTATAATCATATTGCCGCAGGAAGGGCAGAACGTATGCTCATATTTAGAGGACAAAACATTGCCCAGATATACATATTCCAGTCCTTCCTTAGTT
>JASMTL010000015.1:0-5124 GCA_041694315.1 Methanosarcinaceae archaeon
AAATACTGGTCGTGTCCGCAAGGCAGTACGGCCAGTTCCCTGCCAAAATGTTCTCCAAAGCAATTGGAGCAAAGTCAATGGTGGGACGTTTTATCCCGGGCACCTTAACCAATCCTTCAATTGAAGGATTCTTCGAGCCCGATGCAATAATGGTGACCGATCCTGCAGGGGATGCCCAGGTAATCAAAGAAGCTGTCAACATCGGAATTCCAGTTATAGGACTTTGTGATACCAATAACATGATATCAAATGTTGATCTGGTAATCCCAACAAACAATAAGGGACGTAAAGCACTTTCCCTCATATACTGGCTTCTTGCAAGGGAAATCTCAAAAGAAAAGGACATTCCATTCAATTATACCATGGAAGACTTCGAAGCAGGTCTGTAAGTCTCCCGGTTAATTCCGGGAATAACTTGCTCCCATCCATATCACTTATATAATTATTCCCTCCTAACCGTAAGAGGGGTATTATTATGAGACAGCCAACAGTAGCAGGCCAGTTCTATCCTCTGGGTATCAAACCCCTCAAGAAAGAGCTGAGCCATTGTTTCAAGGATTTGGAATTGGTCAGCGAGGATGCATATGGTATAGTTGTTCCTCATGCAGGATACATGTTTTCAGGCCCGGTGGCGGCTTATGCCTATTCGAAGTTGCCAAAGGCAGACACCTATGTAATATTCGGTCCCAATCATACGGGATATGGATCTGCAGTGGCACTATCAACTCAAACCTGGTCCACTCCTCTGGGAGATATTGAAGCCGATGAGAATATGGGAGAAATGCTTGCAGGATCAATAATCGACATGGATGAAGTTGCCCATATGTACGAACATTCAATCGAGGTCCAGTTGCCTTTCCTGCAGTATCGTTTCGGTGATTCATTCAAAATTCTTCCAATATGCATGGGTTTGCAGGATATAGATACTGCCCGGGAAGTCGGTTTGGAAGTTGCAAAAGCTGCGGAGAAATCCGGGAAGAAAGTGGTGTTTATAGCATCAAGTGACTTCACCCATTACCAGCCACATGAAACCGCAAAAGAGACAGATATGTATCTGATTGACTCACTGTTAAATATGGATGTTGAGGAATTTGACCGCAGACGAGAAGAACTTTCCGCAACTGCATGTGGATATGGACCCATTGTAGCAATGTATACTGCAGCAGAATATATGGGAGCAAACACTGCAGAATTACTGAAATATGCTACAAGCGGAGATATGACCGGGGATTATTCAGCAGTTGTTGGATATGCAGCCATACTTGTGAAATGATCCAGTAAAGGGAAAAAGAATTCATATGATAACCTGTTCAGCACCGGCAAAGGTGTACCTTTTTGGGGAACACGCCGTCGTTTATAATGAGTCGGCTATTTGCTGTGCTGTAAATATTCGTACCAGGGTAAATATTGAATATTCAGAAAATATTGTGATCAATTCATCCCTTGGGACTACAGGTATTGATTATGAAATTCATCCCTATGTATCTGCCGTTGTGGAAAAAATAAGAAAAAAATCGCCGTATAGAGGAGTATCAATATCCATTGAATCGGATATCCCTGTGGGCTCAGGGCTTGGCTCCTCTGCGGCGGTAGTTGTGGCTACGATTTGTGCTTTTAACAATCTTTTAAAACTTGGAATGGATAAGGAATCCATAGCATCCTTTGGACATTCAATCGAAAAAGAAATACAGGGAGCTGCAAGTGCTACGGACACCTATGTATCTACAATGGGTGGGACCGTTGCAATACCTGCACGACAGCATCTGAAAAATCCCCTATGTAATCTTGTAATAGGTAACACCAATGTGTTTTCCTCCACAGGACAGCTTGTAGCCAAAGTCGCATCTCTTAAAAGTATCTATCCGGAAGTTATCACCCCCATTCTTTCTACTATAGGAAAAGCATCTTTGAGAGGAGAAAGCCTTCTGGAAAATTAGGATTACAGGGCACTTGGAGAACTTATGGATGTGAATCAGGGTTTACTTGAAGCAATTGGTGTGAGTTGCAATGAACTTTCCAGACTGATCCACTCAAGCAGAACTGCCGGTGCGCTTGGTGCCAAGATTACCGGAGCAGGAGGCGGAGGGTGTATGGTTGCCCTTGCGGGTAACGAAAAACTTGATGCCATCTCCAGAGCGATCAAAAATGCCGGCGGAATCCCCATTGTAACAGGAGTTACTGATTCAGGTGTAAGGGTGGATTTTGATAATGAATGAGAAAATTAGCGATATTACCATATTGAAAATCGGCGGCAGTGTCATTACAGATAAGAGCAGTGATGAAGGAGTAGCCAGAGAAAAAACTATAATGCGAATTGCCCGTGAAATTTCATTCTTTGAAGGTCGTCTTATTATCGTACATGGCGCCGGTTCATTCGGCCATCCTCAGGCAAAACGTTACTCCCTTGCAGACAAATTTTCCGCGGAAGGCTCCGCGTTCACCCATCGATCAGTCGCCTCATTAAATGAATCGTTTGTAAATGCCCTTGCACAAAAAAATGTTAATGCAGTAGGAGTACATCCAATGGATTGTTTGGTAGCAAAAGAGGGACGCATATCCGGATCATTCCTCCTTGCAATTCAAATGATGCTTGAAAAAGGAATCACACCGGTACTTCATGGCGATGTTGTAATGGACACTATAAAAGGTTCTTCAGTAATCTCCGGGGATCAGATAGTTCCTTATCTTGCTTCAAAACTCAATGCATACAGGATAGGTGTGGGGAGTGCAGAAGATGGTGTACTTGATGAACATGGTCATCCCATTCCACTAATTACTCCGGATAATTTTGAAGTTGCCAGTAGGCATATAGGAGGATCGGAGAATACCGATGTAACCGGCGGAATGCTGGGCAAGGTAAAAGAGATGCTTGAGATGTCCCGGCAAACCAAAGTACCATCTTATATCTTCAATGCAAATGCCGGCGGTAATGTAATGAGTTTTCTGAGAGGGGAAATGATAGGTACTGCAATTAAAGACAAGGCTTGAATAATTGGGATTTTTATGAGTACTTCCAGCAGAAAACTAGAACATATGCAACTCTGTGCCCAGCAACAGGTTGAATCCAGAAAAGCCGGACCAGGATTTAAGGACGTAAAACTTGTCCACCGTGCACTCCCGGAGATGGACATGGATTCAATGGATATTTCCACGAGTTTTCTGGGAAAAAAACTGGATGCACCTTTCATGATAGCCTCTATTACAGGCGGCCATCCCGATACGACACCGGTAAATGCGGCACTTGCAGAAGCCGCCGAAGAAACCGGTATTGGAATAGGTGTAGGAAGCCAGAGAGCTGCCATAGAAGATACGGTTCAGGAAGAATCATTCAGTGTAGTAAGGGATAAGGCTCCTAATGCTTTTGTTTATGGTAACATTGGAGCGGCCCAGGTCAAGGAATACGGTATAGAAGGTGCAGAAAAACTTGTTGAAATGCTTGATGCTGATGCCCTTGCTGTACACCTGAATTTCCTCCAGGAAGCAATTCAACCCGAAGGTGACAGGGATGCCACCGGATGTATTGGAGCAATCGAAGAGATATGTTCAATCGATGTACCAATTATAGTAAAAGAAACCGGGGCAGGTATTTCCCGGGAAGATGCCCTGCTATTGAAAGAAGCCGGAGTAGCGGCTATCGATGTGGGCGGTGCCGGTGGGACCAGCTGGGCCGGTGTGGAAGTTTATCGTGCCAAACAGAGAGGAGACCGTATTTCTGGCCATCTAGGAGAACTTTTCTGGGATTTTGGAATTCCAACTATCCCCTCCCTGATTGAATGTCGTGTGTCTCTTCCTCTCATAGCTACAGGGGGCGTACGTACCGGACTTGATATTGCCAAATCCCTTGCAATTGGAGCAAACCTGGCCAGTGCAGCCCTACCTTTCGTGGCCCCAGCCCTTAAAGAAGGGGATTCTGTAAAACAACGTCTTGAATTAATGTTTGAGGAACTGAAAGTTGCAATGTTCCTCTGTGGCTGTCCTGATATTGAAAGCCTGCGGACCTCATCGTCCGTGGTGCTTCAGGGTGAGACCCTTGAATACCTGGACCAGCGAGGCTTTGACATCCGCGATATTGAATTACGTTCTAAATTACTTTGAGATTATTACTGAATCAAGATCATTAAATTAAGAAATTGAAAATCATTAAAGAGGACTATATATGACAGAACTAGGGATTGTTGCAGTAGGCGGTTACAATGAAATGGGCCGTAACATGACTGCCATAAGAGTTGATGACAAGATCATCATAATTGACATGGGACTACGTCTGGATAGGGTGCAAATCCATGAGGACGTAGAAATTGATAAAATGCATTCTCTTGAGTTAATTGAGATGGGTGCTATCCCTGACGACACAATAATGAAAGAGATTGACGGGAATGTATGTGCAATTGTTTGCACACACGGCCACCTTGATCACATAGGTGCTATTTCAAAACTGGCACACAGATATGCAGCTCCGATAATCGGAACGCCGTACACCTCTGCCCTGATACAACACCAGATTGATTCTGAACGCAAGTTTGGTGTGAAGAACAGGATAATATCCGTAAAGGCCGGCGGCACATATCAGGTTAGTGATGAGGTCTCAATCGAAATGATAAGGGCCCAGCACAGTATCATAGATGCGGTATTCGTTGCAGTCCATACTCCCAGGGGTGCCATTTTGTATGCATGCGATTTTAAACTCGATCGTACACCCACCCTTGGAGAACCTCCGGCATTTGACAGGTTAAGGGAACTTGGCAAGGAAGGTGTTGTGGCCATGATTGCCGAAAGTACAAATGCGACAAGGGCAGGTAAAACCCCTTCCGAAAGAATAGCCCATGATATGGTTCGTGATGTATTGCTTGGAACGGAAGAATCCGATGTGGGCATGATAATAACCACTTTCGCATCCCATATTGCCCGTCTGAATTCTATAATGCAGTTTGCTACAGAAATGAAGAGGACCCCAATCCTGCTTGGACGCTCTATGGACAGGTATGTCAATACTGCCCGTGAACTGGGATACATCGAACTTCCGAAGAAAACAGAAATATACGGTAACCGCAAAGATATTGACAAGGCATTCAAGAAGATAATGGATAAAGGTAAGGACAAATACCTCCCAATCGTTACAGGCCA
>JASMTL010000016.1:0-3273 GCA_041694315.1 Methanosarcinaceae archaeon
ACCAAAACCTCCAAGATTAATTGCCTGGGAGTTGACATCCAGATGCAACCTTTCATGTGTGCATTGCAGAGGTGCATCCACCGATAAAGAAGCTATAGGTGAACTGGATACATTCGAGGCAAAAACATTCATTGATCAGATCGCTTCCCTCGGATCCCCAATATTAATTCTCAGTGGAGGTGAACCACTTGTTCGCCCTGATGTATATGAACTTGCCCAGTATGGCACAGATAAAGGCCTCAGAGTGGTACTTGCTACAAACGGCACACTGCTTGAAAGGGAAACTGTAAGAAGACTCAAAGAAGGAGGAATTAAGAGAGTAAGTATAAGTCTTGATGGGGCAGACTCTGCAACCCATGATGGATTCAGAGGAGTTGAAGGTGCCTTTGACAAAGCCATGGAAGGAATTGAAGCTCTCAAGGCAGAAGACATGGATTTTCAGATCAATACTACGATAACCAAAAGAAACCTGGGAGAGATGCCACGTATCCTTAAAATGGCTACTTCCCTGAAAGCCGAGGCCCTACATATTTTTCTGCTTGTACCTACAGGCAGAGGGGAAAACCTTGCAGGTGAGGAGATACCTCCGGCGGAGTATGAGAGGATACTGCACTGGTTCTATGAACAGAAAAAGCATACATCCCTGGAACTCAAAGCTACCTGTGCACCGCATTATTTCAGGATTATGCGCCAGTGTGCGGAAAAAGAAGGAGTGGAAGTTTCAATCAACACCCATGGTTTTGATGCTGTGAGCAGGGGATGTCTGGGTGGGACTGCCTTTTGTTTTGTTTCAAGTACTGGTGACGTGCAGCCCTGCGGCTATCTCCCTGTGATTGCCGGCAATATAAGAAACCAGCCATTCGGGGAAATCTGGAACAATTCAACTTTGTTCAATGAACTCAGGGATTTTAGTCTCCTAAAAGGCAAGTGTGGCAAATGTGAATACAAGAATGTGTGCGGTGGCTGCCGTGCCCGTGCATATGCGGCAACAGGAGATTATCTGGAAGAGGAACCTTATTGTATCTACCACCCGAGATAAACTTTTATCCGTCAGTATGGCTTTTCCATACCTCTTTTTCATATTTTATGCCGGCCAATATACCTTTTCTTCTAAAAACATAATCGTAAATATTTGTTCAAGCCCAAAAGAAAACATTATAATCCATGATTACATCTCGTAATCTATTCTATTCTCAGTAATGAATGTGAGTTGCTTATGATTGACCTTGATGAAACGGACAAAAGGATATTGAACGAAATCCAGCTTGGGTTTCCCCTCTCGGTACATCCCTATGCTGCTCTGGCTGAAAGGCTGGGCATTCCAGAAGAAGAATTACTGAAACGTCTCGAGAGGCTTAACAGGCAGGGAGCTGTAAGGCGCATAGGTCCTGTGATAAATACCCGCAAAGCCGGTGGCACAAGTACCCTCATAGCCCTGAAAGCTCCTGACTCAAGGATCCATGAAATAGGAGAAATCATTAGCAAGCATCCGGAAGTTTCCCATAATTACCTGCGCCCGGCAGAATATAACATATGGTTTACCATCTCAGCGGCAGATCGTGAGCGCCTTGATACTATAATCAAACAGATTGTTGATGAAACCGGTTGTCCCATCCTGGACCTGCCCACAAAACGTCTTTTCAAGATCGGGGTGAAATTCGATGTACGATAAACTTGACCCACTTTCTCGGAAAATCCTGGAAATAACACAGTATGGGATTGAATTTACCCATTCTCCGTTCAAGAAACTAGCAGAGGAAACGGATTTAAGTGAACAGGAAATTGTAGATCGGCTAAAGGAGATGCAAAAACAGGGAATCATACGTCGTTTTGGCGCATCAATAGGCCATCGTACAATCGGCATAACTGCCAATGCCATGTGTATCTGGAATGTCCCGGATGAGCAGGTCGAAGATGCAGGCAAAGTGATGTCCGGTTTTAGCGAAGTAACTCATTGTTACGAGAGACCCAGATATCCTGATTGGCCGTACAATCTTTTTACAATGGTCCATTCTTACAGTAAAAAAGACTGTGAGGAAATTGCCGGAAAAATTGCTGATGCAACCGGGATATATGACTATCGCCTTTTGTTCAGTGAGCATGAGTTCAAGAAAACAGGTGTAAGGCTGTAACTGTAATATGAGAGGGGCAAATAATGTATGATCGCCGATATATGCCACTATTTCTAGATATATCTTCCCAGAAGGTAGTGATTTTCGGAGGAGGGAATGTAGGACAACGCAAAGCATCACTGTTTTCCAAGTTTGCTGAAGTGACCGTTATAAGCGAAGAATTTTCCGAAGAGATCATTGACCTGTACGAATCCAATAAAATCGATATTATACAAATAAATGTAAGGGAAATATCCTCTGATATGATTCGCAATTACCTGGATGGCGCGTTTGTGGCCATACCTGCCACCAGCGACCGAGACTTGAACCTGAAGATACACCTGATAGCCTCTGATATGGATATATTCGTTAATTCTGTAGATTCGACAGGGGATGTTATCGTCCCTTCTGTAATAAAACGCGGACCGGTTACAATCGGCATTTCCACATTAGGACACAGCCCCGCTCTCTCAAAATACACCCGTATAAAGCTTGAGCATACCATCACCACGGAATACGGGGAAATGGCCTGTCTACAGGACAAGTTGCGCACCGAATTGAAAAAGCATATTGCCGACCAGTCACTTCGCAGACAGGTCTTATGGAAAGTACTGGACAGGAGAGAAGTATGGGATGCTTTTGAAGAGTCCTATGAAAAAGCGTATAATATAGCATATGATATAATGTTGGAGCACATTGAAAATAGCCCAGACAAAGATTCAAATGAACAGCTTGATCATTGCTCGAATAACGGAGGATAACATTGACTGAAATATCTAGCATGGTTATTTCCCATGCAAAGGCAACAGTGGAGGAAATGGAAGATGCCTGGCAGGGTGAAATCGAGGATATACTTTCCCAGCTAAGTTCCCATGAGCTAGTATACGAATGCGCGGTCCTCAAGACATGCAACCGACTGGAAATGTATGTGGTATCCCCCAGAGGAAGCAGTGTTCTTTTTCATTTTGCAAAAAGCATGGGTGTTTCTTCCCGAATTGTCGAATTCTATGACCATGAAGAATCCTTATACCATCTTTTAAAACTCTCCTGTGGCCTTGAATCCATGATCATAGGAGAAGATCAGATCCTGGGGCAGATAAAGGACCTGTTCACTATCTCCAAGAATGCAGGTACCATGGGTAAAATCCTGGAGACCGCTTTT
>JASMTL010000017.1:0-2640 GCA_041694315.1 Methanosarcinaceae archaeon
AAAAGAAAAATGAATTAATAATCGATACTATTCTTCAACCTATCAATAGCACTGGAAAAGGGATGGGAAGGTTCTTCAACAGTAAATATCTTGGATAGACCCTGCAGGGACACCTCACACATGCATGGAATAGAAGAGAGCACAGGCACCCCATATTTTTCACCCATTTGCAGTGATTGTCCCTTAAGGCACATGTTTTCCACAATCCCACATTTTTTGCCCAGAGGGGTATAGATTCCATCAATTGCCTGCTTTATATTTGTGAGACAGTATTCATTGGGTTTTACTACCATCAGGACATAATCACTGCTTGCCACAACATTGGCCGATGTGAAATCCACACCGGGACTTGTATCCATAATCACAACGTCAAAACCTTCCTTTTGAAGATTTTTTTTAGATTGAATCAATGCTTTGAGGGCATCTGATTGCCATTTCCGGTCCTTTGAAGAAAATTCCCTGATAGCAGAAATTTCAGGATTGGAGTAACCTACATAGAAACGGGCCGCCGAAGAAATGCTTTTTGAACCGTCTACTATTACTTCGCGTATGTTTCTCTTGTGATCAAGGATATCATTTATCCACTTGCCTGAAGAAGGGAACATGCCATTAAATGTGCTGGGAGATTTCAGGTCCATGTCAAGCAAACATACATCCTTACCTTCTTTTGCATAAGCACATGCAAGATTGATGGCAACACTTGTTTTTCCCGTACCCCCACGTGGAGAGTGGACTGCAATTGTAAACGTACCTTTCATTTGATTTGCCCACATATCAAGTACTTATTCAATATACAACCGTCGATAATAATTTAGTAGCAATGACACCAATTCCTGATGGAAATACCTTTTGTTTTTAAGTACAAAAGCCCAATCTCCACTATGAAGATGTGATATAGATTAATTGTCCTGATGAATGTTAATTGAAGTGGTTAATATAAATTTTACTTCATTTTAACATATACATCATGTTGTATTGATTGTAAAAAAGACTTTCCTGCCATTTCTGTACTTATGCACATGCCCCATACGTACAAGCTGATTGAGATAATTGCTTTCAACCGCCCTTTCCTTTGATGTTTTTTCCGATATCTGTGCAGCGGTTGCAGTTCCCATTTCAAATAAGATGGTAGCTGTTGTGCGCAAATGATCCGGCAGGGAAAGAAGCGTCATTACATCGAGCTCATTTAAATTGTCTTCCTGTGAAACATGAGAAGAAGAATCCTGCTGCAATAACAACCTGTCGAGCTTGTCATTGATTTCATTCAAAGCTACAAGAATATTGTTCATTTCAACTTCTGAAACCATATGGCCACCGTAAATTGTATTCTAGTATTACAATAATACTGTATTTCCCTGAAACTATAAAAAAGTAAAGTATTCACGGAAAGAATTAAAGATATTTTACCATATAGGGACCTTCCAGAATATACCCCAGTTTCCTGTAATATTCACGCACCCCGATACCGCTGATAATACTGAGTTTTTCAAAGCCGGCATCTTTTGCCATATTCTCAGCCTCTGAAATCAACCTGAGACCGTAACCCCTGTGCTGCCAGTCATGCTCCTTTGCAAATCCACCCACGGCAACCATTGAACCATAAACATGTAACTCCCGTACAAGAGCCGAATTATCAAGTTCCGGCCTATGTGGCTTGTTCGGAAACCTCAAACGCAAAAAACCAATCAGAATATCCTGGCTGACATCTTCAAATGAGAGGAAATGTTCCTGCCCCCCACAGGAAAAATAGGATTGCGCCATAAATTCAATATCTTCTATTGAAGGTGGTCTTTCTTTCAGGATATTATGGCCAACTTCCCTGCAACGTATACACCTGCATTTGCCACCTTTTTGCATAAGTCTCTGGCCTGCAAGCTGGCGAATATTACTCTTTTTCACACCGGCCAATATCTGCTGTGCAGGAATATCCCGCTGGATACGTTGCAGCCGCACCCACCTGGGGAGCATTGCTTTTATGTCAGCAAGCAGTTCCACAGCTTCTTCATCATAGAGGGGATCGTACTTGCCTGCCCTCCACATTTTTTCAAGCTCTGTACCTTCAGTTACAAGAGTTGGATAGATCTTCAGGAAATCCGGCATGAAACGTGAATCACTGAACAGTTTTTTAAATCCCCGCAGGTCCCGCTCATTATCCGAACCCGGAAGACGGGGCATTATATGGAAACCTACTTTCAGGCCACTATCGCGTAATACGCGATTTGCCTCAGCGGTGTCGGCAACTGTATGGCCCCGACGCATCCTTGAAAGTACAAAATCGTATACACTTTGCACCCCGATTTCTACTTTTGTAGCACCAAAATCCAGAAGCCGGTCTACCTCCACAGGAGATGTCCAGTCGGGACGTGTCTCATAGGTTATACCTATGTTGCGAACCGCAGAACTTTCATTGGTCTCCTGTACATCTTCGATAGGAATATAGCCGTAAACATTATGGACACTATCCCGCCATTGATGCCCCTTAAAATCATTCATCGCCTCAAGACAACGTTTGGTGAACCATTCCTGGTAATCCATATTACGGGATGTAAATGTACCTCCCATGACTATAAGTTCTGCCTTATCGACTTCGTGCCCGATTTCCTGCAACTGTTTCAGGCGTGCGTGCACTATCCTGTAGGG
>JASMTL010000018.1:0-5419 GCA_041694315.1 Methanosarcinaceae archaeon
ATATCATGCCACCGCCCCACATACCGCCTCCTACAGATAGTTTCTTCTCAAAAAGCACAGTTTTTAATCCTGCTTCTGCAAGATAACGTGCAGCAACAAGGTTTGCCGGGCCTCCACCCACAAGGGCCACATCAACATCAGTATAGTCCAGAAAAACATTGGTAAATTCTTCAACTATCGCTCGGGTAATAATTCTCTCATCAAGTTCCATGGATCTGCCTCAAATGCTGCTAATTCTCTCATTTGATAGGCCACATATATATTAAAACTATTGGGATACAGAAAGAACAAGACCACTGTGTATGAAATATATTGAAATATCCTTGCAAAAAGTGCCAGATATTTATTGAAAAGAGATTAGATACAGAGGCTATATTGTAATGAATGCAAGAGTAAAGCCCTTGAAAAAAGCATTTTATCCACCGTTGGAATCCCGAAATAATTGGAATCAATTTTCGACATAAGATGAGACGGTTTGTTGGAAATCATGTATGTCGATTGGTTTGGATATATAACCCGCACATCCTGCATCAATAAATTTCTTATCATCGCCTCTCATTGCATGTGCTGTCAATGCAACCACTGGTGTATTTTTTGCATTTTCAATCTCTTTGAATTTCTCCAGAACTTCAAGCCCATCCATTTTGGGCAGCTGCATATCAAGTAAGATGAGATCAAAAACATTATTCTCTGCAACTTCAAGAGCCTGTGGACCGTCTTCTGCCTGCATCACTTCATATCCGTAAGACTCAAGCAAGTCCACTGTAAGTTCCATGTTCATTGGATTGTCTTCAACTACAAGAATTGTGGTCATTCTTAGTACCTCTAAATATGATTTGATAATTATCGATATGGCTGCCTTTTCCCGGAGAATACCTGACTGGTTTGATCACAAATTAAACTGCAAAGATATTGTAGAGTATGTTTTCACATATATATAGTAATAGGCATACAATTTATAAATCTGAACGTTTTACGCAAAAGCAGACATACGAATTACCATAATTAATTCATATACCCATAAATCAAATTAATCGTTGTTAGCAGAATTAACCTGGATTTTCTTTGAATCAAGATGTTTTATTATTTCAATCAGATTATTGCGAGTGAAGGCACCTTTCTGGAGAATTGAAACTACATTACCTTCAAAAATCGCTTTCTTTTCCATATCCTTGGCCGTATGAATAATTATAGGGATATCTGCAGTATTACTGTTTTCCCTCAGAGCTGCCATGACATCAAATCCACTTGTAATAGGCATCATCAAATCCAGGATAATGAGGTCCGGAGAATAGGAAAATGCTTTATCTTTATCGATAGCTTCCTGACCCCCATAGGCAGGTATCACATTATACCCCTCAATATCAAGGGAAGATTTGAGCATTTCTACTGCTGATGGATCATCGTCCACAACAAGTATTGAGGACGGAGAACCAGAGGAACTTCCCCAAACATCCCATCCATTCATTCCCGGCATCATGATATCAAGCAATATCGCGAAAGGTTTTACAACATCCACATAGCGGGATTCAAGATATCCACGAGAAAGGGGCAATACCCTGTAGCCGGCATTGACAACAGTTGATACCAGCAAATCACGTGATGAATAGTCATCCTCAATCACCATTACAATAGGTTCTTTGTTGCTGGAATTCAGAGGTTTTCCAAAAGAGGAAAAGGATCAATATCGGTGTTTCCAGAAGTATTTGTACTAGAATCAATAACATATTGGTCTTCGTCTGTTTCACCGGTTTCTTCATGATTAGCTTCACAGGAAACCTGGTTTAAAGGAATCGTAAAAGTAAAAGTACTGCCTTCCCCTTTTTTGCTTTTCACCCATACATCACCACCATGCATATTCACAAATCTTTTTACAAGAGATAAACCAAGACCTGTCCCTTCATAATTACGTGAAGAAGATGTGTCTTCCTGGGTAAAAGCATCGAATAAAGTATCCTGAGCTTTTTCAGAGATTCCTACCCCGGTATCTGATACCGAAACATGTAATACATCGTTTTCCACATGGGAAAGTAAACACACCTCCCCTTCTTCAGGTGTAAATTTTATTGCATTGCTGAGGAGATTGTAAAGTATCTGCTTGAATTTGCCCTTATCGGCACATATCTCTTCAGAGTAATTATGTTCAACTGAAAGAGAAAGAGATTTCTTATTTCCAAGAGGCATAACTAGTTCCATCACTTCTTTGGAAGCCTCAGTTAAAGAGAAAGCCTCACATTCAAGCTCCATCTTACCGGCTTCCACTTTTGACAGGTCAAGGATATCATTAATCAGATTTAGCAGGTGTTTCCCGCTTTTGGCAATATTGGACACATATTTCTTCTGTGGATCATTGAGATCCCCCCTTACTTCTTCCAGCAGGATATCTGAAAATCCAATCACCGAATTTAAAGGTGTTCTCAGTTCATGGCTCATATTTGCCAGAAATTCACTCTTGGACCTGTTTGCCTGTTCTGCAGCCATTTTTGCATGGTTGAGAGCCTCTTCTATATTTTTTCGCTCAGTCATGTTGTATAGTACACCCACGATCACAAGATTCCCATTGGATTTTTCAAGTGGAAGAAGGGTTTCTTCAACCTGGTAACCTCCTATACTAAATTCAAACCTGCGAGTTTCACCATCAAGAGCAGCATACAGATGAGGAAGAAGGGTATCAAGAATATCTTTGGAAAGGACCTCTTCAGGTAGCTTACCTATGAAATCTTTTTTATTGAAATTGAGTTTATCAAGCATTTTACCCCCTATTGAAATATATCTCAAATCGCTGTCATGCAGAACAACTATTCCATTGGGAAAATTGGAAATGATCAATTCAAGCTGTTTATCGCGTTCCTTCTTTTCCTGTTCTGCACGGTCCCTCTGATCGATTTCTACCTGTAAACGACGATTCTTATTGTTAACAGCCTGACTGGCCCCTGCAAGAGTAACTGTTGTGATACCCATTAAAAGAAAAACATACCAATACTGATTAATCACATCGGAAAGAGCGACTTCACCATAGTTTTCATACGGCCCCAATCTTAATTCCTTCATACATTCGTGGACCGGTCCATAATCCAGGGGAACTGTCCAGCCTGCATATCCACCTTTTATGGTAGCTTCCGAAAAACGAGGCAATTGAAGCAGGTTAGCAAGCATTTTTTCGGCTACATCCTCAGATACATGAGAACTGCGGGAAAATGCCCACTGTGGATATAGACGAGTGCTGTGCTTCTGTAAGAAAGAAGAATCAAAATTATCTCCCTCATGTAAACCAGGAGAATGATCCACGTTCAAGCACTTGATATCAACAAAAGAAATCTTGCCTTCCTTTTTCATCGATTCAAGGATCCCGGTACTAACGATCCCCACATCAACCTCCCCGGAAAGCACTGCTTCTACCACTTTGTCCTCTGTACCCCCATAAGTGACATCCATGGCATCTATATCCAATCCTGCATCATTAAATTCTCTCGCAGCCATCCACCAACCCCCAAAGGAATGTTCGTTAACTGCCATTACCGATAAACTTTCAACGTCATTAAGAGAATTCACATCGATCCTGTCGTTTTTAGTGAAGATGACTGAACCAAAGACAGTGTATGAGCGGCCTCCCCAGGATTCTTTCAAAGTTGCTATTCTCTGTACATTGTGATCGACTTCCAGCTCAACATATACCATTGGGTTTGTGATAAGGAAATCAATTTGTTCATTAGCTATTTCAGAGGACATGTTTTCAAAATCCATGGGGACAAGCACAACATCCTTTTTCGGGAAACCGGAATCCAGATAATCTATAGTAGGCCCCCATCGATCCATTGCAGCTTCATCTCCCCTGTTTGCAAGCACTCCGATCCTGATCTGGTCATCGGAAGCAGAAACTATAACACTGCAGCTTAAAATAAGAAATAATGCGGCAATAGACATACATAGATATCTGGATATAGGTTTCATGGTCAAATATATAAAAAAATTATCTGATATAAATATAACCAACTAAATTAGTATCCAAAGAAAGTCCTATATATAATTACACCCCTACAACCGGGATAATACATCCCGAAAGAGGCAGAAAACTACTTATTTGGCAGACAACCTAAAACTTAGTTTTACAGGAAAATCTATGGATAAACTTTTAATACTGCAACACGACCCATATGACATAAAGGAGAAAATATGGCAAGATCCGCACAGCGTCCCAGTCTGAAAAAAATACCCCAGGAAGCAATCGAAGCAAAAGAAGCTACTGCAGAAATAGTAATTTTGCAACCTATTGGTTATCCCCTCTGTGGAATTATTGAAGAATATCCACGCATCGAAGAACCCGAACTTTTCGAATGTTATGCGAGAATGCAATGGAATGGTTACATTGCCCGAAAAAACGATTACCTCTTTGACCAACGGATGTTCCCCGATTTTGCATACAGGATCCAGGAAGTAAGACCCGAAGCTACAATAATCGGCCAATCCACAACAATTGTAGTAAATCAGGAAGAGAAAGAAAAAACGGATATCGAATATCCCGTAGAAATTGCATTTGATGATATAGTAGGACAGGTTAAAGCAAAACGCAAATGCAAGCTCATCGAGCGATATCTGGAAGAACCCGAGAGGTTTGGCAAATGGGCACCCCGCAACATTCTGTTTCATGGACCATCAGGCACAGGAAAGACCATGGTTGCAAAAGCCCTTGCAAATAAAACTGATGTGGCATTCCTCCCGATCAAAGCCACACAACTAATAGGAGAATTTGTGGGAGAAGGTTCCAGGCAGATACACCAGCTATATGAAAGAGCTGGCGAACTTGCACCCAGCATTATTTTCATAGACGAGCTGGATGCCATTGCCCTTGACAGACGATACCAGGAACTCAGGGGCGATGTAGCCGAGATTGTCAACGCCCTGCTCACAGAAATGGACGGCATCAGCCAAAGTGAAGGAGTATGCACCATCTGCGCCACAAACAGGACAGCGGTACTCGACGGGGCAGTAAGGAGCCGTTTTGAAGAGGAGATAGAGTTTGTACTTCCCGATAAGGAAGAAAGAAAACAAATAATAGAATTAAATCTACAGACATTCCCCATAAAAGCTGAAGCTAACGTTGGTGAACTTGCAAAACTGACCAACGGCCTTTCGGGAAGAGATATTGTGGAAAAAATTCTCAAAAGTGCCCTTCACAATGCAATAATGGATGACAGGGAAAAGGTTGAAGCACATTATTTTGAAAAAGCTGCGTCCGGGTTGCAGAAAAAGGAAACAAACACCCACCTTTACGCCTGATAAGAGGTGACAAAGTGACAGAAATAGAAGAATCAGACAGGTTCGAGTGCAAAGTTGTCAACATAATAAACAACCTGAAATGGAAAGGAGTAATGGTCAAAGAAATAAAAAGTGGAGGGAATGTTTATTTTGCCCGCACTGA
>JASMTL010000019.1:0-2617 GCA_041694315.1 Methanosarcinaceae archaeon
TATTGAGAATATCGATGGCATCCAGTGTTTCAGGACTGATTACATCCTCAATATCACGCTGCAGTTTCCATTCGCTTACGTTCTGGGTCTTCCTGTGGAAATGGATGCCAAGTTTACCAATATTAGGGTTATCCATCAGTTCGCCAATACGTCGGTTTATGGTCGCAGAAGGCATACCAAAGACAAAATAGCGTTCGGTACGGATGGAATTTTCCCGCAGTTTGAGCCTGAGCATAAGGTTGACCTTGCGGTTGGTGTTCTTAAGGGTTGCAAGCAGGACGTCCAGGTCGTGCTCGTTGTCCAGAATGAAATTGCGAATACCCCTGTCATAGAGTTCCTTTGCCTAGGCACTGCTCCACCCCTGTGCCAGAAATACCGTCCTGGATAGGTCTCGTATATGTTTCAGCTCGTTTTCCATATGGACGCTGAAAAGACAATCCGTCATCTCTTCAAGTACGGAGGTGACTTTGGGGTTCGTCTTGGAACTGTATGAGACAATGTCAGCTATATCCTCCACCAGATTATACTGCTGCATAATAACTTTTTTTGAAAGAATGAATTTGGGATCAGGGACAGTCATTTTATAAATCTCTTTATTTATTTTCTATATTCAGTAATCCTTCTTCGCACAGTTCATCCAGTGCTCGTGTCATTGCCATCGGGAAGGTTATGCTGACATCACCGATAACCGTGGCAATATCACTTTCATCCTTTACCTTGCCCCAGGATTTTGCTTCACTTGTATTGGCACCGGACATACTGCCGGAAGTGCGGTGGGCTGTAGTCATGTATACGGCATATTCCGCGCCTCCATTGAGCAATGTAGCAAGGATTGCATGATGTTTGGATATTGAACCGCCCAGGGCGATCACTCCTTTCCTGTCATCATGACTGGTTGTAAGGAGAATATTGCCAAAATCCTTCACAACGTCCACTATGAAATCCGGGTTTTCCTGCTGGAAAAGATACAGGTGGAATCCGAAGGCACCATCGGTTATGGCGGGACAGAAAACAGGCACATCATGCTTTGCTGCCTGGTAGAGGATTGAGTTTTGGTCATCCAGGAGCAGGCCGATTTCCCGCAGCATCTCTGATACAGACCATCGTTTTTGTTTTGCGTGGAGTTTCCTGAGGATGTCCATGATCATATCTTCGAAATTCATGTAACTTTGGTTCTGGATAAGGAGATTACCAACCCGGTTTATTCCTCTCTCATGGAGTTCCACATCATCGGTATTGAAGGTGCCGATGGAGAAAACTTCCCCGGTAGCCTTCATTATATCCTCTTCAAGCCCCCCGACTGTTGTAACAAGCACATCTGCAATCCCCAATTCAATTAGCTGGGCAAAAAATCCGCGCAACCCGGAAGTAACCATGTTGGAGGTAAATGTAAGGAAAACCTTTGCCGAATCCTTTTTCATCTTGACTATTACTTCGGATGCCCGATGCAGTTCTACACTCTGAAAACCCACATTCTCATAGGAATTAACGAGTTCAGACACTCTCATGTCTTTTTTCCAGTGGAGATCCTTTACCTGAACCATTGTATATCACGACTTTTAGGAAACAATTCATGTCATTATTCACTTAAAAAGCTGTTCGGCATTTGTGTACGGGCGTTAAATATATATTTATAGATTCTCTACTTCCCTTTCGCATAACCTAATATAATATGTATTCTAATTTTCCTCTGGCAGTGGGTCATTTATGCATACCGAGAGAACCGAAGAATATCTGGAAACCATACAGGGATTGATAAACCGCACCAGTTCACCGGCCAAGAACAAGGATATAGCAAAGGAACTTGACCTCGCTCCGGCAACAGTTACCGAAATGATACAGCGCCTCTCCGATGAAGGTCTTGTGACTCATGCTCCCTATCGAGGGATTGAATTGACCGAATCCGGAATGATACAGGCCAACAATCTTCAGCGAAAACATCTGGTGCTCAAGAACTTTTTCACCAGAGTACTTGATATAAGTGAAAAAGTAGCGGATCAGGAAGCCTGTGCGCTTGAACACGTTATGTCAGATGTTGTACTTGAAAGAATGTGTTCTTATCTGGCAGAAAAAGGTCTTTGCGATATTTCTGAGACCTCTCTGCCCTCTAAGTGTAGTCTGAGCAGGGAACATTATATTCCTCTTGTAGAAATGAATGAAAAGGCCAGAGGAAAAGTGGTAATGGTTGCCCTGCCAAAAGAGACCAAGGACAGGCTCACATCACTGGGGATGGTTGCAGGTGAGGATATTGAAATCAAAAGAAAACAGAAACAGGGGTGTATTTCTATAATTACCAAAGGTACAGAAATAGCTCTGGGGAATGAAGTGGCGGAAAAAATCTTTGTAAAACCTGCAGAAAACGACCACAGACAGCGGAGACGTGGTAATCATTCCTGATTCCTGCTGCGGGGTAGCTGAAAAACGCATGCATGATGGCGATCATGACATGACAATTGCCTTTGTTGGCAATCCTAGCGTGGGTAAAAGTGCTTTTTTTTCCAGGGTTACCGGTGTGGGTGTCATGGTTTCCAATTATCCGGGGACCACAGTGGAAATGACACGTGGGACTGTAAAGGTCGGCCAGAAGAAGATAGATATTGTGGATTTGCCGGGTATT
>JASMTL010000020.1:0-17949 GCA_041694315.1 Methanosarcinaceae archaeon
GTACAATCATTGTCTTTTTCACATAATCCCCCTTAATGTCCATTACAAAATAATGTGTCCTGTAGAATTATAAATATGCTGCTTAAATTTTGGCATTTAATGGGTCAATATTTATTCTTCAAAGATATCCACAGGTTTTTGATCACAACCTTTCTGGAAAAAAACCGTAGTAATCCCGGCATAAATCTGTACAGCCTGATACGAAAACTTCCAGAGGCATCTATTTCTAAAAATTCATTATTAAAACAGGGAACAATCTGATAATTACATTGAGGGCAACTGCGCTTAACTATTCCAAGAGCCGCATGTAAAAATCCACACAGAATGCCTGTATATGCGGGATCATCAAAACCATATCTCATATCAAGAGAAAGAGAACGAAAATGGATAGCTTTTAAGGTGTCTGATACAAACCTGAAGAGGGGATTTTTGATCTCAAAGAAAATAGAAAAATATGATGAGAGATCATTTACAATAGATGAGTTGTTTTTTACCGGACTATCAATTTTTATTTCAGTCTCTTGTTCTTTATTTTCTTTGGCACTTGAGGGTTTGATATTTCTGGAGATTCCCAACCAGGTTATTTTCAGGTTTGTTTTGTAAATGTTTTTTTCTAATGTAAAGCTGAATGCTACATCAAATGCAACAAAAAATAATAAAATAGCCACTACCAACAGCAGCAAAGTTACAGTAAAAAGAATCATAGGCCACATAGACCCGGATACTTAAATTGCCCGTCTCCTAACGGAAACAGGTTAGTCTTTTTCCTCTTTAGCTGACTCTTCTTTTGTGTCTTCAGGTCTGTCAGAGGCATGCTTTTTCCCCTTCATTCCTTTGAATTTCCCGATTAGTTCCGGAACTGCTTCAATAACCTTATCAATATCGCCTTTGCCGGATATACGCAACAACTTTACATCTTCTTCAGATATAACAAGAAATGCAACAGGCTCTATTTTTGCCCCTGCACCGCCGCCACCACCAAAGCCCGATTCAGTTGCACTTTTCTTACCTTCACCACCACCGCTACCAAAGCCGAAGGCTACTTTGCTGATGGGTATAATGGTCTTTCCGCCTGCTTCCATCGCTTCGCCTACAACCGTTTTTGTGCTTACAAGACGCTCAAGTTCCTCTGAGACCTCTTTCATTACATCTTCTACTCCCATATTGACACTCCCTCATATTCGATAGATTTATGGATATAATAAGATAGGCACTTTTCTTTAAAAAGATAATCCAACATTTTCTGGAGATGAAAGAATTATAGTTGCATACAAAACAGAAGTCTGACATGGAACTCATATCAAAACTATAAATACTACTTCTTCCGATTTTATTATGGGGATATGAATGGAATTCAGAGAACTCTCTGATGAGCAATGGAAGTTTATTCGACTGCATTTACCGCCACAACCAATAACTGGAAGGAAGAGAGCTGATGACCGTAAGGTCATCAATGGTATTCTCTTTGTTCTGATAACTGGTTGCAGATGGGGAGATATGTCAGCTAGCTATGGTTCTCCAGCCACTGCCTGGAGAAGGCTTAAAAGATGGTCAGAAGAGGGAGTATGGGAAGAGATAATGGAAGCCCTTCGGGATTCTGCTTACCAGAAAGGTAAGTTCTCTATGGATGTTGTATGTGTTGATAGTAGTTTCATCGAAACAAAAAAAGGGGAGAATGTTCCGAATACAACGGCCACAAAAAAGGAATGGAGTAAAGATACATGTTTGTGTAAGCTGTGAAGGATTTCCTTTGACCATACAGATAGCCTCGGGAAAAGAGCATGATAGAAACTACTTTGTTGAGGTAATGGAAAATATCAAGATCAAAACTGACAGAAGACCAAGAACCAGACCAGTGGAGGTACTTGCTGATTCTGCTATGATGAGATAACCATCAGAAAATATCTCAGATGCAGAGCGATAAAAAGCAATATTCCTATCCATATCAGAAATAGGAAATATCCTAAAAGAGGAAGACTTACAAGACTTGAATATGAGTCGTATAGGAAAAGAGGGACAATAGAACGATTTTTTGCATGGTTGAAAATGGGATTCAGGAAAATAGCAAGTAGATATGAAAGGTTAAATGTGGTTTTCAAAGGACTAATCGAAATTGCGTGTTTTTTACTGTATTGGAAAAAGTTTCAGGAGGGGTTTTGAAATAGGCTCATGAATAAACACTTAAGTATATAAACACATACTTACACACCACATAGTGTTTCTAAAGGAAACTGAAAATAATTCTTAAAGCCAGATGGATGTGGAACAATGAAAGTTGTAGGTTTTGTAGGAAGCCCACGTAAAGATGGGAATACAGATGTACTCGTACAGCAAGTTCTTGATGGTGCCTCCGAGAACGGTGCAGATGTCAGGAAATTCAACATCAATGCGATGGATTTTACGGGATGTCAGGCATGCGGCTACTGTAAAGTCCATGAAAGATGCAAACTCGATGATGATATGGAAAAAGCTCTGGATGCAATCATTGATGCTGATGGTATTGTTTTTGGCTCACCCATTTATTTCGGCCAATTTACCGGACAGGCACGCTCATTCATAGACAGGTTATATTCCCTGATTAATCCGGATTTCTCTCCGCGTATCAATGCCGGTAAGAAACTTGTACTGGTGGGTTCCCAGGGATTCCCCGAAAAGGGTCAGTACAAACCAGTATTTGACGAGTTTGGGGGGCTGATGAACCAGTTTTTCGGAATGGAAATCAAGAATACATTGCTTGGTACCGGATACTATGAGCCCGGAGCAGTCAAAGATAACACTGAATTAATGGATGAGGCAAAAACTGCCGGAAAAGAATTGCTCGACTGATTACCAACATTCCTGCCTGTGTATTTTCATATCACAGGCATAAATTTACTTCTTACTTACGGAAAACACCGGTATAATGTGGCCATCTGAAATACTCCCCATGCCTGCCGGAAAGTTCTGAAAGACCTGCTTTTTTCATGTGTTCTACAATTTCTACAGGGGACATACCATGATCATGCTTGGTTGGTTCCCTGATGTAAATAAGACCGTTTTTCTTAAGTTTGCCTGCAAGGGAGTTTAATATTTCCTGCCTGTCGTTTTCGTCAATGTCATGGAGGACAAAATGAATGAAAACAGAATCAAAATAATCATCAGGCAGATCTGCATCCTCGATACTTCCACATACAAACTCAACATTGGAAAAATCCTTCATTCGTTTTTTTGCTTTCTCCAGCCAAAAGGCTGAGGTGTCAATGCAAACCAGATTGCCGCTGTCTGAAAGGGCTTCTGCTATATGCTTTGAAGCCGCGCCCCCTCCGCATCCAAAATCCAGAATATTTTCATCACCTTTCAACTGTAGACCCTGAATATATTGCTTATAGCGGAAACTTCCCAGCCGGTTCCAGAGCACTTCCATTCGCAATTTTTCAAAAAAACCAGGATTATCAAAGCTCATGTGATATAATCAACAATATATTTCATTAGTTTTTCGCCATATTTTGCACATTGCAATATAATTGCATTTGATATCAGCAACGGTAAAACACATAAGTCTTTGATTCCATGTGTATACCCATGCCAGCAAGAATACATGGAACCATAGAATCCAAAAGACTTGTCATAAGGCCGCTGGAGGAGAAAGATTTTGCTGGTTTCTACAGATTTATCTCAAATGACAAAGCTACAAAATATTTTTTCTTCAGTCAAAAACCGGTATCCTATAAAGATAGCCGCAGGTTTTTCCGTAAAACAATGGAAAATTACGAGGAACCAGATGAAGTCTATGCCTATACGGTTGCAAAAAAGAGCAGCGATGAATTTGTCGGTTCTGTTGGAATGCTTCCTGATCAGGACAGGGCAGCATAGCAGGTTTACTGGTCCATTTTACCAAAACACTGGAACCGGGGATTTGCAACCGAAGCTATCCAAATATTCCTGCATCACGCTTGTCGCAAACTGGATTGCAAGCAGTTCATCGCTTTTTCACATAAGGACAACATTGCTTCCAGGAAAGTTGCAAAAAAAATCGGTATGAAAAATGAAGGGCCTACAAGGGTAAAAGGGGTTAAACACAGACCCCTGTGTTATACACTGGATAATTGTGAAGATTGAAACGCAACCTTCAATCTACCTATTGCCATCAAAAACTGACTAACTATTGATTATGAAAAATTTAAGAATTACTTTGCTTTTTGGACAGGCTATTTAGATCGGCTATTAATTTTTTGGTGTCCACATTATGCTTGTCTGAGATCTGGCATATTTCATCATATAACAGAGTAAGTTCCAATTTGTATTCCGATTCTCCCCTGACTCTGGACCAATAATCCAAAAATATATCCCTCTCAAATTCAACAAACTTACCACCTATTTTTAAGAAAATTGCCAGTGGGCTTGTTTCTACAATTTTCCCGACTTTGCCCGTTTCATTATTCTTATAGAATTCCCCTTGTTTCATTTCTGTTCCCCTCCAATTCCAACCACATATTTGATTTTCTAATTTATTGCAATTAAACATAGCGACAGGTTTGGATGGAAGGACTTGTATTTTCAACTTTTTATATCCTGAATCTTTAACATTAATTGCTTCACTGACTTTTGATGCCGGAGTATACGTCAACAGAGCCGATATTTTATAATTTCAACTTAATTAACTCTTCATCTGCAAAAAAATATGAAAGGAACACGGTTGGTATACACTTATAGAAAAATATATGAGTGTATAGAATAGTGTTTGGCCAGAAAGCGAACCTGAAAAAGGAAGTACTTTTTGTTTAACCATCAGATTTTGATATGCCTGAATATGCTAAATGTATCTGAAAATCACTGTGATGGGTAAGACATCGTAAAAAAGCAGTTGGGTGGTATGGTGGTGGTACGATATGAAAGCTGCTTTTTATCTCACCCATCATGTTATGTTATGTATGTCATGTTATATTAATTTTATTATAAAGATAATATCTACAAAAGGTTACTTTTGATAGTTGTATATAATTATGTGCCTATTTACTAGAGAGGATAAGATAGTTGAAATTCTCGAAGGAATAAGACGAAATTTTCATGAGTGTTACTTTTTTGCTGAAATAAAAGTGTATATACACAATATCTGCTGATCTTCTTTTTTTATATAAATAAAAAATACTAGGCTGTATATATGTTACAGATACGGATACACTGTTCTGTATATGTATATTTATATAAAAATTAGATATAAATATTCTTTATAACATATTCTCAGCGAGCGAATTAAATATAAAATGTGATTAAATGAGAGATAATTTTATGATTGTTACAATAATTGTAGTTGCAGCAATTACAGTAAGTTCTCTTTCTATCATAGATATTGGCAACAATAGAAATATTGAGAACACTAATCTTCAAAACGAACTAAAATATAATTGTAACGGAATCATAAACTCATTTGATAAAATCACAATTATCTACATTGTCATGTATATGGGGGAAAAGAAGTATATTATTCAAAAAAACAAATCAAATTCAACGAATAATAACTCGAACCGGGATATAAATTATCAAATAATGGGTTTGATCTGCCTTTTATTTATGTCATCCATGGTATTATTTTTTGTATCATGGTATTCGGCAAAGCGCTAAATATAGCAATTGTTGCCAGATAAAATATCTTTTTATCAAGCAAATGGTAGTGTGAAAGTAAAAGTACTGCCAACTCCAACTTCACTTTCAATCCAGATTTCTCCCCCATGCATTTCCACATATTTTTTCACAAGAGCCAGCCCTAATCCTGTTCCACCATATTTACGGTTAGAGGAAGAATCTACCTGTTTGAAAGGATCAAAAATACTTCGGTGCTTTTCTTCAGGTATACCGATGCCGGTATCTGAAACCGATATTTGAACATTTTCATTCACACATTTAGAAGTAACAGAGACCGTACCTTTTTTAGGTGTAAATTTAATGGCATTGCTCAACAAATTATACATTATTTCTTTAAATTTCAATCTATCAACATGTATTTCCAGACCTTCAGCTTTTATATTTAAGTGTAAATCTATTGATTTCTTTTTTGCCATAGGTTCGACAAGGACTATTGTATCATCAATTATTTCTTCAATATTTACAGTTTCAGGTGAAAAATCCATATTACCAGATTCAACTTTTGAAATATCAAGAATGTTATTAATCAATTCTAACAAATGACTTCCACTTCTATAAATATTTCCTACATACTTTAATTCTTTATCATCCAGATGATTAGATGGATTCTTTTGCAAAATCTGAGAAAAACCAAGAACCGAGTTTAGAGGAGTACGCAATTCATGGCTCATATTGGCAAGAAATTCCGATTTGGTACGATTGGCTTCTTCAGCCACAATCTTTCCTTCGAGTAATGATTCTTCCGCTTTTTGTCTCGTTGCTTCCAGTTCTAAATTGTAAAGAGAAAAGGAAATATCACCAACTACTTCTTTAGATAAAGAAATTATCTCCTCATCATTTGCATATTTTTCAGGTATAGACAATGAAATTATTCCATATTCTTTAGGGCCATATTGTAATTTCGATACAAAAACAGATGTACCTTTTTCTTTATCTTTAAGGGAACAATCTATACATTCATTAACAGGATCATCTAAAATGATGTTGTCACGCTCTTTCAAAACACGTTGGACACAATATGGCAAACCAACATTCTTGAGACTATGAACAAATTCTTCAAATTTATCGCTGAAGCCACTTTCTTTGATTATATTTATTTTCTTGTTTTCGTCAAAAAGACATATCCAAACATTAGTATAACTCTTATATCTAACCAGACTATCACAAATTCCCTGTAACAAATCATCTGGATTTGATTCTTTGACAATTGTCTGGTTGACATCACGTATACAGCGTAGTATGTCGGTAAGAAAACTTATCCTTTGCAAATTTTGATTACGTTCAGTTATATCTTTTACAAACCCAATTACCCTGTTTTCGGACAAAGCAGCAGCTGTAACCCTCCACCACCTTCTGTCTCCCTCTTTAGTCAAATATGGGATTTCAATGTCTGCTTTTCCTTTATTATTTACATCTTCAAATTTATTAATTGCATATTCATGGATATCATGAGGTAATAGGTCCAGCAGATTCATTCTAATTAATTCATCCTCTGAATAACCTGTCATCTCGCAGGCAGCAGGGTTGACATCTACATAATAACCATTTTTGTCAACAACAAAAATGCCATCTGGAGCGTTGTTTATATAATTCTTGAATTTGGCTTCACTTTCTTTACGTGCAGTAATATCCAGAATGCTGACCAGAACCATCGGTTCTTCCTTAAAACGAATGAGGGATGTAGAAAGAAGAAATGTTAATTCTTTCTTTTTACCTTCCAGTAAAAAGGGGAGTGTAGCTTCTACCATTTCATGGGATTGACCCGTAGCAAAAGTATCCATTATTGTATTTCGAACAGTACATTCATCACAGAAAGGTCCAAATCCACAACCTTTTGGATCATCAAGATGATGAATACACCTTAAGGCTTCACCACCTCGCATTCCAATAAGTTCATCTGGATATTCGCCTGCAAACTTAGCTCCCGAATCATTTATTTTGCGAACTCGTCTTTCTTTATCCACCAGCATCATTATAACGGGAGCGTTTTGATAAATCGCATCAAGTTCCTGTTCATTTTTCAGGATCTGTGCTTCAGATTTCTTGCTATCTGTTATATCCTGGATAATACCTGTAACAGAATTATTTTGTGAATCATATTCGGCAACTGAATGTATATCTAAAATACGACCATCATCAGGTCTTTTTATTTTAAATTCAACATCGTACTTCTGTTCCCCATTTACAAGTTTCTCCAGTGCATCATCTAACATTGGTCTGTATTCAGGAAGAGGTATTTTTTGCACTTCTTTGATGGTATAAATTTTATCAATCTCGAGTCCATATATTCTGTATGATTCGTCTGAAATAGTTATTGTACCGGTATTGAGATTAAATTGCCAGCTACCCATGTTCCCGATAGATTGTGCTTTTTTTAATTGCTCTTGTTTTTTCTTTGCCAGCAATTCAGCTTCTTTCCTCTCAGTGATATCTATATGCTGTATAAAAACATCCGTAGGATATGTTTTTGAGAGAGGGGTAACTTTCAGTAAAAACCAGCGTTTTTCATCCGGACCGTGACAGGGATACTCCAGTTTAAAAATATGTTTTTTTCCAGATATTATGTCCCTTATACCTTCACCTGCAATGGATGATTCACTTGAATATTCCCCTGTAGCTTCATTACATATTTGCAGGTAATTGGTACCCTCACTACATTCTAATGGATCCAGACCATTGTCTTGAGCAAACTGTTTCCAGCTTTTATTCGTGTAAATAATTGTGCCATCGGGAGAGATGATTGCAATATTATCTTCCCACAGATCAAATAATTCAGTATCAATCGAAGGTTTCTTAAATGAAATCAATTTCCACTCCACATACCTTATAAACAAAAAAAAAACAAAAATGAAATATGTAAATATGTTTATATTGCACCATCTATATAAATGTATTCGTTCCAACATAACTTCTAAAAGTTAACACTGAGATTCTTGTCTTATAAATAAGGCCAGGAAAGGTTTCATAAAAAGCAGATTGAGGCGTTGTAGTACGATAGGGAAGATTTCCATCTTGCTAATCACAAGTCTAATATATGAATTGATTATTATAATAAGACAAATTAGATAAATACTTTGGCTGTTCATATTTATATGGGATACTTGTTAAAAATGCTAAATTGACTGGTTATTCAATTAAGTACCTGAATGAATAATTCATGTGGAGAAATATGTCACAAAACAATAACATTCCATTAAAATGTACAGCAATCGGTCAATTCCTCTATAAGAATTGCAGCATGCTTGCAGAAAAAACTGTAGAAATACAATATTCCAGACAGCCTGAATTATATTCAAAATACGGTGAGAAAGGTAAAAAGCTTTCTTTGCAGGATTGCAAATATCATATTTTTTATCTGGGAGAATCAATTTGCCTTTGTAGTAAAACTCTTTTTTCAGACTACATGCAATGGGTAAAGGTATTGATGAGCAACCTAGGTATTCATGAAAAATATTTGATTGCAAATATTGAAATTATAAAAGAAGTTGTATCTGAATGTGCTTCACAAGGCCAGATTACAAAAGAAGACAAAAGTGTTGTTTTTCAATATTTGGATGCAGGCCTGATGGCATTCAAAAATGAAGATACCTTTTCTCCCTCCTACATTGATAGGAGTACAGAATATGGAGAATTAGCCGGACAATATCTTGACCTTTTGATTGAAGGACAAAAAAAGGAAGCATCCGACTTAATATTTGAAATATTGGAGGGAGGTGCATCCATAAAAGATATTTACCTCAACATATTCCAACCTTCACAGTATGAGGTGGGCAGGCTATGGCAAACAAATAAGATCAGTGTGGCTAAAGAGCACTATATAACCGCTTCTACGCAGAACATAATGTCCCAGCTTTATCCCAGAATAATGGCACAACAAAAGAAAGGCCATACTGTAATAGCTACATGTATAGGTAGTGAATTACATGAGCTGGGTGTCAGAATGGTTGCTGATTTTTTCGAGATGGATGGTTGGGATAGTTACTATCTGGGAGCAAATACACCTGCATCAAGCATAATTCAGATGGTAAAAGACACAAATGCTCAATTGGTTATTATTTCTGCCACTCTTTCGATCAATGTCCATAAGCTAAAGAACCTGATTGAAGACCTGAGACGGTCAAAAGACTTAGATGATACAAAAATCATGGTAGGAGGGCATCCTTTTAACATAGATTCTGATCTATGGGAAAAGGTCGGTGCAGATCTTAGCGCTCCAGATGCGCAACAATCCCTGAAAGTGGCAAATGAATTGTTTGAATAAAATATCCATCAATTTCTTAGGTCAATGTAAGTGGTTTTCATATACCAAAATGTACCGGGTGGTTTGAATGACTACAGAAGAAGAAACACTCATCTCAATGCTTGAAAAACTCTACTGGATAGAAACGGAAAATGGTTCAATTAAGCATATGGGAAGCACGTATTGAACTAGATGATAATTCAGATGAAGAATTGGAAATGATGGCAATCGCTACAGAAAAGCACGTGAATTTACTTATCAGGTGGTTCGAAGAGATCGGCAACGCTGTTCCAGATGAAAAACCTCCTGGCCTCCCTGAAGAAGATATTGATTTTAAAGGACTGGATGTACCACAAATTTTTCAGGAAATTTTAAAGTACCTGAAACTGGCAAGAAATGTATATTCATCAATCAAAAAAGCAAAAGTTGGATCAATTAATGATGTCATTGCAGAAGAAAGAGTAAATTCATTTATTTCAGATATTGATAAAATAATAATTGACAAAGAAAAACATATAGAGATATGTAAAGAAAAAATAGGTGGTTACAAATCAATTCATTCTACTCAATCTTTTCAATAAAAGGATATGATGTATATTTAATACCAGGATTACCATGGATGAAAATGAAATATATAACCAAATTTCGCAGTTGAATAATGAATTGATAAATACTCAACGCAATCTTGTGAAAACAAATAGGGACTTAGAATATCAAATAGAACGATTCAGGGTTACACTACAAAATATAACAGATCCCGTAATTGTAACAGATGCAAATTTCAATGTTGTGTTAACAAACCAAAATGCAATTTCTTTTACCGGAAATAAAAAGGATATGATTGGCAGACCGATCAATGAGGTATTGTATTTTGAAGAAATAATGCAGGACACTGATAATGAAACGTTCAGGGTTTCTGAACATAGATCTCAATATCCCCTGAAGAACAAAGAAATGCTGTTTATTTCCGCTAATCACAACAGGGTTTTTGTTGAACTTAGTGTTTCTCCAATAAAGGAAAACCCTGAAAAAATCAGTGGTTACGTAATAATAATCCATTCTATAGATGAGAGAAAAAAGATAGAACTGCGCCAAACAGAAATAAAAGATTTTTTGTATATGATTAACAAGATATTGAGACATGATATATTGAATTTCCTGAATGTCATCCAAATGGCAATATATCTATCAAAGGAAAAGAGTGATTTTACTTATCTTGATAAAGCAATGAAGTCGGTTGAATCAAGTATAAAGCTAGTTAACGATATGAAAAATCTGGAGTATACGATTTCTAAAGGTGGAAATCTTGATATTTACTCTGTTCGTGAAGTTATAGAAGACGTAAGTTCCAATTATACGATCGAATTTAACATCATTGGCAATGGGGATATTGTAGCAGATGAAGCAATTTATTCCGTATTTGATAATCTTATAAGAAATGCAATTAAACATGGCAATACTAAAAAAATGAGATTTGTCATAACTGATAAAAGTGACCATTGCCAAATTAGTGTAAGGGATTACGGAAACGGTATTGACAATGATGTGATTGATAAAATTTTTGATGAAAATTTCACTCATGGAACTACCGGAAATACAGGACTTGGCCTATACATAGTAAAAAAGGTCATCGAAAGATATGGTGGAGATATTTGGGTAAAAAGTGAAAAAGAAAAAGGAACGACATTCACCATCAAAATTCCAGGCCCAAATTAAAATTCCACCTGTCACAGCAAAAAATCACACATGCTTACAATCAGGACGCAACACTCCTGTACTACATCTGCAAAATAACCAGCCTTCACTCCCACTTCTCCCTCAACCCCACCGCCAGCACAAACGCCATCGTCACAAGCACTGCCAGAACCAGCAGTGATGCACGTGCACCGTACTGGTCCAGCATCACTCCTGCAATCACCGGCCCCAGCGCTGCACCGAGCCAGCGAATCATATTGAACGTACTCATCGTGGTGCCCAGTATGCTTGAATCGGTACGTACCACCTCGTCCACCAGGATGGTTGAGGTAAGTGTTACAACCGGGCTGAAACACAGACCCACCAGGGCGAAATTCAGGGCGATTGCCAGAGGGTCCACGGGCATCCTGCAGAACAGGATTAAAGCTACCGCTGCCACTAATGTTACTGCGACCAATGGTTTTTTCCGCCCGATAGTATCGGAGCATTTACCGCAACCCGAAGCACTTATGGAACTGACCGCTGCAAACGGTACGAACAATAAACCGGTAGTTGATGTAGATATACCTTGGTCCTGGGCAAAAAAGGGCAGCACATAGGTGGCACCGATGGAAGCCATGTTGCAAAACATCGCTATAAAGGTCACAAACAGGATGGTGCGGGTTTTGAAAAGATTGATTGAGAGGGTCATAAGTTTCAGGAAATGGGTACTTCCCCGATACTCAGGAGCAGTCTCTTCCAGCAGGAAAAAAATAGCAAACACAAGAAAAACGATAAGTGAAAGTGTCCTGAAGACAAGTCGCCAGCCGTATTCTTCTCCCAGTGTCCCCCCGGCTATATATCCGGAAATCGTACCCAACCCCACAGCAATGGCTATTACACCCATAGCCTTTCCCCTCTCCTTTAATTCATAAAGGTCACCGATCATCGTGAATGAGGTCGAAAAAAAGATTGCAGCCCCTATTCCTGAAATCGCACGGGCCCCTAGGAGGGTCAAAAATGAATAAGCAAATGAAGTAACAAATAATCCACTGGAAAAAATGAATATCCCGCCGATTATCATGGGCTTTCTTCCCAACCTGTCTGACATCATGCCAAAGGGAATCTGGAAAAAGGCCATACATATCATGAAAATTCCCGCCACCCAGCCCAGGTTTGAGCGGGAGATGTTGAGTTCTGCAGCTATGGGTGGCAGCAGGGGAATAAAAGATAAAAGGGCCAGGAAAACACAGAAGGTCCCCAGGAATAAAAGGGTCAGTTGTCTGGACGGGTGCTTTCCTGATAGAATTTTCATTTTTTTTCTCTCGTTATTTATCCGAATCTGGAAGCTAAATACAGAGTCTTCATGAATGGACCACTGCAGAACTTTTTGTATCAAAAGGATTGGTTCGCATTGCCAGAGAGAAGAGGTATGGGTGGTTGTGCTTTAAATACTTCATGTAAGCCAGCCATTCTATGACAAGCCTGCTATAAGCCCTTTCTATATCCAGGGCCAGATGATCTAAATCCGACTCCGGGAGATCTTCCAGATCCGCACGGCTAACCAGTTCCTCCATCAGGTGGAAGACTGCACGCAATAGACCTGTGAAGGATTCGTGTTCAAGCAGTGAAGGATTTTCAAGTAAACCTGCCATGAAACTGCGGTGCTTTCGCAGGAAATCACGCAGGAAGACAAGACTTACGTTACCTATATTGACCGAATATTCATAATTGCTCAGGAATGCAGTAATTTCCTCAAAATCCTCATCAGTCCAATCTTTCCTTACGATTAACCGATTGCGAACATTTTCAAGACCCGGATCGGCGTCTGAAAAGAAAGCGAGCAATTTTGTTCCCACTTCGCTGAAAAAAACACCGATAACCATATTCAATTTTTCAAGTCGCTTGCTTCTTTCCATATCACTGAGCAGTTTATGCAATATCATCGTGACAAGCAAAACCTCTATTGGAACAAATGCTATATCGCTCACGAGGAATATGAATATATGGTGTGGGTCATGAAAAATCAGGTAATGTAAGAAGTAAATAATGGTTGATGCAACCACGAGAATTATTCCAAATATTTTGTAACTTTTTGAAATGTCCATATGCTAATAATCTCCTTTGTGGCAGTATTATTTCCAGTATTTTTTGATCAGGATCGGCATGAATAAACACTTATAGCCCAAATACCAAACAAGATTCATGAACAAACTAATTAAAATTTTGCTTATATTTGCAATCCTTACGGTTGCTGCATCAACCTTTTGGATAAATCACCAGAACCAGATGTACGAAGATACTTTTCAGAGCGAGTATCAATATGATGTCAGCATAAAAACATTGCAACCACTCCACAATGTGACCCTGTATTTACCCCTTCCTTCTGATGGGAATGAATCTTTTCTTTCAGAGGCCCTGATATCAGAGAACAATCTGAACAAGCCAACCGGCTGGAACTGTACCATTACACAAACCAAACACGGGAAAATGCTGCAAATCACAGCAAGCAAAATCGACCCTGAATTCCATTCAACTCCGGTTCCAATAGAAGAAGGTCAGGGTGAAGGATTGAACCGTACAATAAACGAATCCACTGAATATTCAGAAGATACGCCTCTTCCCTATCCAGAAGGTTTCAGCATCTACCAGAATGCTGATCATGAATTGGACACAAAAAATCCTCTGGAAAACGAAACTACATTCATACCAAAATACAACATAAAGAAAGTCACAAACCAATTCCCCAATGAGGACAATGAAAATGTCAAGACGTACCAATATGAGAGCCGCATCTATGCACAGTACAATACAACTGCAGAAAACACAGTAGATATTTCCATGAGTTTTATGGGAATGAACAATTGGTGGATCTACGGCTGGAGCGGCAACCAGTATCATGAATATCTGTCCATAACCCTGGAAGGAGATCAGGATGGGTGGACCCCAATAGAAGGAGAAATCGTTACTGGTGAGGGGAGTTACCGGTGAAATTGTAGCAATAACTTATTTATAAAAGAAAGGAGTTGCTTGGGAACTCCTCAATCAGTTAAACTTCAATTTTATCTCAAATCATCACCCAAAAACCCAACAAAATGAGAGATAAACCACTAATTAATTTCAAATATCTCCTGTGTTCACGAATACGTTTGGATAAAGTATACCCTCCAACCAATCCTATTCCCAGGAAAGGAGTCAATACCCCAAAACTGAAAGTAAACAATAGGACCAGATTGTTAATTGTTCCTTCTGTTAAAGACTTGTTCAGTAAAATTAGAAGCGTAGGTACAGTGCAAGGCACCTTTACCAGAGAAAACAGGACTCCCAGAAAAAACAATCCTCCAATTGTCCCTGCGTGTTTTCTGGCTGTGTTCTGAAAATATTTGTCAAGGGATATCGGAAGCCGAAAAATTCCCATCAAAAATAGGCCTATTCCAATAACTATGATTCCTGTAATCACAGAAAATAATTCCATATCAGGAAGTGTCTTCCTGAACACAAGCAATCCTACTCCTACGGCGAGGTAAGATGTCATTAATCCGACACCAAAGACTAGTGCCCGTTCCATACCGCTACGTGCAGACTTGCCGGTACCGGCTGTAAAAGTCAAAAGAAATCCTAGTATGGCCATCAAACAGGGGGATAATCCAGCAAGCAGGCCAAGCGAATAAGCAAATGGAATATTTAGTTCACTATTTATGTATTGGTTTTCGGGTTTACTGTCTTCAAGATATTTGTCAATCGATATCCTGAGATTTTCTTCAGTAATCTCTTCTTTTGGGATTTTCTTTTCATTATTTATGACAACAGCCGGAACCTCAATAAAGCCGTATTGGTTCCACCGTTTGAATCCTTCCGTATCTATAACATCAGTTCTGACAATTGTTATGCCTTCATATTGCTTTTCAATTTGATCAATAATGGGATCTGTTATCTCGCAGTCATGGCAGCCTGTCTGATGGAAATATTCGACATATAGTGGTTGTGCACCAGATATAGGAATTGACAGTAGAAGAAAAGAAAAAAGAAGAAGAAAAAATCTCACCAATTTTTCCCCCTAAACATTATGAGAACTGCTATAGCTCCTATCAAAGGTGAAAGGCCTAACGGTATTTGTTCTGGTTCTGATTGGGAAGAAGTATCGATCGTTTCAATTGTATTTTTAAATTCTACTATTGCATTTGCTTGTTCTTTTGCAATAAGTGCATTGCGTATAGATATGTCTGCAAGAGGTATAGAACTGGTTGAATCTTTTATTCTGGATTCCTCTAACCGAATTTTTGCGGATTCAAAATGAAGTACTATTATGGGAGCATCAATTTCAGGATTGCCAAGAAGGCTGCTCAGGGATGCATTTGTATTTTCCATTTGTTTTTCAGCGCTACATATGGCCTCTTCGTGATCTACAACCTTTTTGTAGTCAATTCCAAAATCAGCCAGAGCTTTAGCTTCTGCTGCATTCATAGTTGCCAAATAGTATCTTTCTGCGGAATAGTGCTGCTTTGCAGTTTCCAATATGTTTTCGGAAGAGGCGAGTATATCTTTTCGGTTTCCCGATCCACTTAAGATCTTTATTTGCTCGTCTGCAACCTGTATCCATTTGGATGCAGTTTCTTTTCCACCTTCAATACTCTGGATATGATTTATTTTTGAAGACTCATTGTTCTTATGTTTTGCAACATTTAACAAATTTTCTGCCTTATAAATAGCGAAATTAGATTTAATTAACGTTTCCAAAGTATCATTGAAATTTCCATTATCATAATGTTCTTGAGAAATAGAGAAATAATGTCTACTTTCTTCAATTTCATTCTCAGCAAGAGAAAACCATTCCATCCCCGAAAAGCTTAAATTGTTTTCATTTATATCTGCTAATTGTTCATCAATTTCATTATTTTTACTCTCAATTTCATCAAACATGTCATTGATAACGCTTTTCGTTCCATGAACATAGACCATGTCATTCATGTTCATTTTCATAACAATTCTACGACATTTTAATGCCAAATTATAAGTGTAAAATGGGTATTCCTTACTATATTCAGAAGACTGGGTATAAAATTCATTCAATGGAAAAGTGGAGTTGTTTTGATAATAAAATGATAATTCTGAGATCTCTTTTGAAGATAAGTCGTAAAATATATTTTCTTCGGAAGCTGCCGGAATTATTGATATAGTCACAATTAAGAATACATAAAGTAATTTTTTAATATTCATAAAATCCCCTATTTATTGGATGAAGTATGTTGCTATAATTACACCCGAAATACCGCAAATAAGACAAAATATTGCGAATAACACTGATTGGATTGCCGTCCATTTTCTTTCTCTTGCAACTAGATAGAAATATATGCCAAACAAAAACATAAATGGTGAAGCATAAGTCAAATTTCCAAAGATGGAATCATACATTGGTGATATCCTAAATTCAAAGAAAAGGTAGTTTAAGATTATTTCAAATATGTCGATCAAAATTGTGGCTAATATAAAAAGTAAAAATAACTGTGAAGGCTTGTATTGTTTGTAGTCAATCATTATCGTGATCCTCCTAAAAAGAAAAATGCTGTATTAACATACAGCATCGCAAATTACATCACAGTAAACTGTTATGTCTATGAAACAAATACCTAGGCATATGCCCACACACGCTACATATCCAACACCAGTTGGAGCAAGGACTCCACAAAGATATGGACAGGCTGCACCACATCCCTGCCCTCCTAAACCAGCACATGTGCCCATACATAATTCGTAACAATCAATACTTTGAGTTGTTACCATCCCGGAAGCTGAATCATATACAGTAATTTCGCCACTGTTAGATGTGAGATGTGGAATCTCCTGCAATATTTACTGATATTTCCTGACCTTTGTCTGATACTAATGATACTTGGTATCCACCAACTATCACTGATGATGTTCCACTCCATACTTCTGTTATTTCATAATTTTTCGATATGTCGTAAAGTTTAAATGAGTCTGCAGATTCTTGATAACTGAATATAAACCCACCTGTGTCTGGATTTTTTGAGATTGAATACTCCTCAGGCAGGCTTATTTCCTCTGCTACAAGTTTCAAAATTTTCTTTTCAGCAGACTTGTCTATAGGTTCTTGTGGTCCTTGTGGTGCACACGCCATAGCTGGTGCTACCGCAAACATACTCATAACTAGCATTGCCATAAACAATGCTGCAATTCTTGTTCCTTTATTTTTCATTTCTTCGCCTCTTTGATTTTATTCCAGAGGCAAAGCTATGTTTATATAGTGCAAACCACAATCTAACCCTGCCTCCGGGCCAATGTGGAGTTCTGTTTGGTAACGCACATTCAAACTCCACATTGTAAAATACTATAATATAATGATATATATAGTTGAGGGTTACACATATTAGCTTTCTTGTTAACAAAAATGT
>JASMTL010000021.1:0-5894 GCA_041694315.1 Methanosarcinaceae archaeon
GAACATAATGCAACATCATAAAAAGATGTTAGTGGGGTTCAGCCAGTCTTGACGGAATAACTGAAACCCCGTGCCCGGAGGCAGGGTTCGAATTTGTTTTCTGTAGTATATAAACGTAGCTTTGCCTCTGTGGTTTAGTAGATCAAAGAGGTAAAAGAAATGAGAACAAAAGAAATGAGAATTGCAACGCTAACGCTAATTGCAATGTTTGTTGCAACCATGGTAATTGTACCGGCTGCCGTGGGGCAGAAAAATGACTTTAGTACAGAAAAAGAATATGGTGAACTTTTCCTGGAAAATATGGATCAGTCAAAGAAATTGATTAAACCAATTCCTTTGAATAACATGAATGGTGATTTAGAAGCAGTATCATTTTCCATGAAGAATGGCGGCTACATTATAATTAATGTAAATGATCTTTCTGTTCCTGAATTTTCATTAGAAGGCAAATCTCCGTTTAGCGACAGTGATAAAGCATATGTCTATAATGGTCCTCTTGCCTACATGGAATATAAGCAAGGGGAGTTATTCCAGATAGGAACTGGATGTAAATCGGATGAAGCAGTAACTCCTGAGTATGTTTATACAGTTGCGAGTACAGACAAAGATAAGAAACTTGCTGATCTGAAAGCCTTAAACAATAGGATGAGTAGACGATCTATAGGAAGTGGATCCTTGGACGATTCATTGAGAACATGGGAAGATGACAACATATTCTGTGGACCTATAGCTGCTGGTATCACGCTAATATATTTTGATGATCAACATTATGATGGCTTTGTTGATTCATCCAACGAAAACCAAGATGATTTACTGAGCCTCATAATTAATGGTGGCTATATTCCAAACCAAGGAACGACTGCTTTAACAATTAAGAACGGACTAAATGATTACTTAGAAGATCAGAACCTGGATGATGATTACAGCGCAGATTCTAGATATTCTTTTAGTTTCAGCAAATTGAAATCTCTTATCAATTCAGATAAACCTGCAATTGTTCTCACAGTTAATCATCCAACGTATACTAACCATTGGTTAATTGCTCATGGATATGTCGAACTTATCAACTACAAGTACATGATAGTTAATAATGGATGGGGTGGAAATAATGTCAATGTGGCTGTGGATGGTTATATTGACGATATGGTGTATATTGATTAATAAAAATATTAGAGAATCTGTTGCAAAGCAGGTTCTCTAACTTTTTATTTTTATGGAAAGGTAGTGGAGCGAGATAGAATTGGTCAAAATAATACACGTAGTAATGCTATTTATTGTCATAATCGGTTTAGTGGGTTTCACTGAATTAACCAAGGATGAACCTGAAAAAGAAATAAGATCTGAAATACTGAACGTTAGTTATGCAGATGTAACTAAAATATCGATCATAAACGGATTAAGTGGTGATTCAGTTGAGATCAAAAATGGAAAAGAAATAACCAACCTGATAAATTGTATTTCCGGTTTTCCATTCACAGAAATGGAGGAGCAGGAAGATCTTGGTGGATATTTGTATGCAATTAATTTTTATGAAGGGGGACAACGAATATCAACAGTTACTATTGTAGGTGACGATATTGTTCAAATTAACGGAGTGTACTACAATTCCAATACTACACAAATTGAGAAATGCGTGACGGAAGTACTTGAAAGTGGAAAATGAAGAACCCATTAGCATGCTTAGTTAAAAAATAAAGTTAATATTTTTTGCATATCACATTGAAATATTTATTGTTGGTAAATATTTGTCACAAAAATGATATATCTGATTTGAAAGACATTTTCTATTGCCATTTCGGCTCTGCAAAATACCCACTCACCATATAAATTTAGTATAACTATGAAAAAGTTGGTAAAATTTAGAATAATTCAAGAGGGTTGCCGGCTATAGGTAATATGCTAAGACTGCCTTGCAAGATTACTATAGTCTTGAATGTTGTTATTCATGATACATCTACCTTGAAAACCTCTCGATTTTTAGTATCATTACATAACGCTCCTTTTTATACCTTCACGTTCCAAATGTTATATATACCATTACACCATGATTTTGTATGGTTAATACAATACCGTGCGATATGCACCAGGAATTTTTGCATGCTCGTACATAAAAACCGGAGTTTTTATTGCAGGATTTATTTTGTCCTGTGGGTTAAATTAATTATATCTATGGCTGATATCTTATTAATGAACTGATTAATTGGAGGCAACTTATTATGCAATACAGTATGGGGATTGATGCAGGTGGCACATATACGGATTCGGTTATAATCAGGGATTCGGACGGAGCAGTTATCGACTCTAATAAAGCTCTTACCACTTATCCGGACCTCCTTGAAGGAATAAGAAATTCGCTTGACGGATTGGATCAGGAGTACCTTACAAATGTGAAATTAGTATCTGTCTCTACAACTCTGTCCACGAACACTATACTGGAAAAAACCGGTTACCCTGTGGCGTTGTTGATGATCGGGGATTATTCGATTCCTGAAGGGCATTCTATTGACAATTCCATTGTAATTAAAGGGGGACATGGCTCTTATGGTGAGGAAATAACCCCTCTGGACGAGCAGGCCGTCAGGGATTATGTGACAAAAATGAAGGAAAATGTGTCGGCCTTTGCCATATCTTCCTATTTTAGTGTACGTAACCCAAACCATGAATTGCGTGCAAAAGAGATTGTAAAAGAACTTACCGGGATGCCGGTGGTCTGTGGTCATGAGCTGTCCCAGGCACTAGGGGCATATGAAAGAGGAGTTACTGCTTATCTCAATGCCCAGTTGATACCTATAACAAGTCAGTTCATAGAAACGGTTATTGGTGAAATGGAAAGACGTAATATTAATGCTCGGCTTCTGATGCTCAAATGTGATGGTTCAGTTGTGGGTATCGACGAAGCCAAGGAAAAACCCATTGAATCCATATTTTCAGGCCCTGCTGCAAGTCTTGTTGGTGCTTCCTACCTATCGGATTCTCCTACATGTCTTGCTATTGATGTCGGTGGCACCAGTACCGATGTAGCCATGGTAAATGACGGGTTGCCCGAGATTACCGACAGGGGCGCAGTAGTGGGGGGCTGGCAGACCAAGGTGCAGGCCATACGCATGGAAACCTCCGCTATGGGAGGGGATAGTCATGTATGGATCAAGGCCCAGAAGATAAACATTGGTCCCCGCAGGGTCATGCCTCTGTGTGTAGCAGCTTCAAAGTGGCCTTCCCTGATCGAAAAACTCAAGCTTTCGCGCACCCCCTCCAAGATGCAGATGTGTGAAAACATCCAGCCTACCAAATTCTTTGTCAAAACTGGTAAAAAGGTTCCAAATATCAGTAAGCTTGAACAGGATATACTGGATAATATAGACGAGGAGCCTGTATCTGTTACCGAGATCTTCATCGACAGATTGCCCTCTCCTCTGCTTTTGGAAAGGTTGATCCAGAAAAGACTGGTGCAAGCCATCGGTTTTACTCCGACGGATGCATTACATGTCCTGGGAGAGTATAATGAATGGAACGCAGAAGCCTCCCGGATAGCTGCAAACACACTCGGCAGGCTGACTTTTCTGGAAAAAAGCAAGTTTTCCAAAGCTGTAAAGTCCAAATTTGCCCATAATATGGCATTGTATATAATGGCATATCTTCTCCGAAATGTGGATAAAGAGGAAATTGAGACAATCATTGCAAACCAGAAAGAGTTTTTCAGTCATTTCAAAGTCGATGTTCCGGTCATACTTCTGGGTGGACCTGTAAGTGCCTATGTGAATGAAGTAAATGAGTTGCTGGATGCCGACATAATCCTCCCTGAACATGCGGAAGTTGGTAATGCTGTGGGGGCACTTGTGGGTAAAGGTATCAAACGTGTGGAGATTCTGATTCGTACGGTATCCAAGGGTAATAAAACAGGTATAATGATGTTCTCTCCGCATGGCAGGCAAAAATTCCCGGGTTATCCGGATGCACTCGAAGCAGCTGAAAAACTCGGCAGGGAAATGGTGCTTGAATACATGAAAGAAGCCGGTCTGGATCGCGGAGATGTTAAAGTGGAAGTCAGCAAGCAGGAAATCAAACTCCATGAAGGCGGTGGCATGCCGATTGAGACCAAGTTGACTTTTGTGGGTATAGGAATGCCTGAGATTGAAAAATAAGGAGGCGGATATGCAATTATTTGCCTTCTTTTTTCACCTTCATGAATGGGATAATTCTCCTATACAATGGTAAACTTTAATACCATCTTTTCCTTTTGCAGAATGGATACCTATGATAATCTCTTCTTCCAAACCCTTTGAAGAAATCCTGGAAAACCTCGATGATCCCGGAAAGATATTTGTGCTGGGCTGCGGGGTCTGCGCCACCAAGTTACATGTGGGCGGGGAGCCCGAAGTAGAGGCTATGTGCCGCAGACTCCGGCAAGCAGGAAAGGAAGCTATCGGAGGGGGGGTTGCAAAGGCTGCCTGCAGTATTAAATCAAAGGAACGCCTGCTTGAGATCGATCCTGCGGTCGAGAAGGCCGACACCATCATCGTAATGTCCTGTGGCAGCGGTCTATCAGTGGTTTCCTCTCTTGTGGACGTATCGGTGCATCCGGCGACAAACACCGATTCACTGGGTGGTTATTCAGAAGGCAAGGTAAGGGAAGACCTGTGCGCCATGTGTGGCAGTTGCATTGCGGATTCTTTTGGCGGTGTTTGTCCAACGGCTCGCTGTCCAAAGGCTCTTATGAATGGTCCCTGCGGTGGTGCAATGGAAGGCAAATGTGAAGTTGACCTGAACAGGGATTGTGCCTGGGAACTAATCTATCTCAGGCTTAAGGAAATCGGCCGGCTGGATCTGCTGGAGAAGATTTTCAAGCCCAAGGACTATTGACGGTTGAGTATTACTATTTCCTTTTTCCGCTTCGATGAGTTTAAAAACCAATGCTACATATTATCCTGCCATGCCCACTGCATTCAAGGAAAAGCTGCTGTCTGACGAATTTGTAATAACTTCAGAGATATCGCCACCCAAGGGTGTGGATGTCTCCTCGGCCTTCGAGGAAGCAGAACTGGTTAGGGATTACGTGGATGCTTTTAACGTTACTGACAACCAGCGTGCAGTTATGCGTATGTCTCCGCTGGCAATGGGTCACCTGTTAAAGGAGCGGGGGCTGGATGTTATTATGCAGTTTACATGCAGGGATCGCAATCGCCTGGCTCTCCAGTCCGACCTGCTGGGAGCCTATGCTCTTGGGATGGAAAATGTCTGTATAATGTCCGGGGATTACCCGACAAAAGGGGATAATCCCGGTGCAAAACCGGTGTATGATCTTGATTCGGTACAACTGCTCGGGGCAATGAATCAACTGGAGGATGGCTATGACATTGCAGGCAACCCTCTGGAATCAGCTCCCTCCTTTACAAAAGGTGCAGTCTGCAACACCGAACCCGATCAGCCTCTGCAGCTAATGAAACTTGAAAAGAAAGCACATATGGGAATTGATTTTTTCCAGACCCAGGCTGTCTATGATATCGGACATTTTGAAACATTCATGGAAAATATTTCCCATATGGAGGTGCCGGTGCTTGCGGGGTTCATTCCTCTCAAATCCGCCCATATGGCCCGTTTCATGAACGAAAAGATACCGGGTATCCGGGTTGATGATGAACTGATAGAACGTATGGAATCCTCAACTGACCCTGCAGAAGAAGGCCTTCTAATATGTGCTGAACAAATTCGTGAATTAAAGAAGGTGTGCAGGGGTATCCATCTTATGCCCCTTGGGCATTACAGGCACATAACGCCCCTCTTTGAAATGGCCGGTTTACATGAAAAACACTGACCCTTTTAGGGATTATTATGCTTACACAGATCGATCATGCCAAAAACGGTGAATTGACCGCTGAGATGCAGCAGGTCGCAGT
>JASMTL010000022.1:0-7664 GCA_041694315.1 Methanosarcinaceae archaeon
TTACCACATCATACATCTTCGGCTTGATACCGGTGACTGTGACAACAGGTCCTGCCACTCGATAAATTTCACCATTCATTTCCACAAATCTACACCTACCGCTTGTTTTATTTTATCCCGTAAGTTGGAACTTTGGCCGGTTCCGCCAAGTGTTACCAATGTTGGTTCGACGGATTCACTTAAAGTGTCTCTCAAGGTTTCCGGTAGTTTATCAAAATCATTACTGTGCATTACAAGGATACCTACAGAGGAATCATTAAGAATTTCCTTTACTGTTTCCTCCAGTTTGGATTCATTATTAATCTCATACACTTTCTTCACACCGGCTAATCGAAAGCCGGTAACAAATTCACCATCGCCTATTACTGCCAGGTCCATCAAATCACCAACTGGTTCTTGACTATTTCTTCATCCAGATTAGCTGCCTTCCCCCTGGTAATTATCCTCAGGTTGTTGACCTCGTTTTTCTTGCTGATTATGTAATCCATGATTGGAACAATTGAAAGGGGATATTCATGTGAAAAACTGGCAGCAGATTTTATACTGTACTTGGTAAGGCTGGTTTCCAGATCAACGAGAGATTCCATATCAGGAGAAGCAAAATCTGAAATAGCATCCCAGTATGGATATTTTTCAAGTGAATTTATAAAATCTGCAAAAGGCAGAGGAACCAATGAGTTTATTTCCTTCAGACTAAGCCGGAGACCACCATCTAGAACCAGATCTTCAAGTTCACCATCTTCAACACCTTCTTTCTTCATCCTGAACATTGTTTTAATATTCTTTATGTCAATCTCAGTACGAATAAGTTTGGAGAATAATTTACGATCACTGGACTTGGGTGTGCCAATTGCATTGAACAGCCTCTGATAATATAACTTATCAAGCTGATTTTCAATTTCAGGAAGGTTAGTCCCGTCATAATTCTTAAGAATTGGATAATAATCAGTGTTGCTGAGTGTATCTATAACATGCTCATAAGATTCCTTTTCAGCAAGTTCAGACAGGAAATTATACTTGAATTGGCCTGCAGAAACAAGGTTATCCTTGATCTCTTCAAGAGTTGCATTGTAATACTTGCCTCTGAGAATAGTTTTGATATCCCAGATGTCATAATTTTTCAGATATTCCGTGATTAGATAGTTGAGTTCACCCTCGGAAATATCAATCAATTTAGAGAATGTGACTGCAAGATTCCTGTTCAATGCATGCTCGATGAGATCTACTCCTTCAAATTTCCGCGCAAGTTCGTCTACATCCTGCTTATACTGGGTTTCTCCGATAAAACGGGTAATTTCATCAAGATCCATGTTCATAAGCCGTGAATATGTCTCTTTTGGAAGCAGATTGCTCTTCATTGCACGTACGCGCGCAGTGACATAAGCATAATTTGAGCCCCCGCTACTTGTTGCAGAGGAGCTCTTATTCCGGAGTCTCTGGAAAAGCCTCATTTTGATATCACCCGAATAAGATATCTGAAATCTGTTTCAGGTTCTGCTCATACACGCTGTCAAGAATTCCATCATAGGTATAATCAAGCCTGATACTACCATCCTCATTCTCTATAACAACACCTCCAACACAATCGATGTTGCCGGCATACTCTAAGGAAGACAGTTTTTTCACCAAATCTTCTGATTCCTTATTGGAATAGATACGGCTGCCTTTAGATTCATGATTTTCTATGATATTCTTGAGAAGTGTTTCCTGTTTATCCGCAGATAACCCTGCAATCTCATTGAATGCCTGGTTATAGGCCTTTTCAAGCACTTCTTTACGTGCATTGAGCATTGTCCTTTTGACTTCGAGATTTGCACTGGACAATTCTTGCCGTTTCATACGCTGAATTTCATCTTCCGCTTTGGCAAGACGTCTCCCTTTGATTTCTTTGGCGGATTGCTTTGCATCCTCTAGAATACGGGACGCTTCGGCATCTGCCTCTGCATTGATATCAGAGACCTTCGCCTGCGCAACATCCATGACGTCTTTGATTACTGTTTCGAGTCCCATGCTCTCACACCTTAAAAAGAATTTAAGAGCATTTTTGAATGCTCTCAAACTTTGCTTAGCTTATCAGCAGTGCAACGACAAGTCCGAAAATGACAATGGTTTCAGGAATTACAGTAAGGATAAGGCCCTTACCAAAAAGTCCTTCATTTTCAGCCATGGCGCCGATAGCGGCGGCACCAATATCTTTTTCAGCAATACCGGATGCCAGTCCTGTAAGGCCAACTGCAAGTCCTGCACCAATTGCTTTAAGTCCTGCCGGATCCATTATTGCTTCTTCTCCTACCATATTATTATTCCTCCGTGTATTTTCTTATATATCCAAATGGACTGTACTTTTTGCCCCCGCCTTCATAGAATTTAGTAAAGAATTCGACATACTGAAGCCTCAAAGCATGTAGACCGGGGGCGATTATGCTTAAGGCTGTATTGAGTGCATGTCCGAATATGAATACGACTATCGCGAATACCGCTGCAATACCTCCCTGTGGCCAGATCATTTCAAAGGCCAGGAAGTTTACAGTAGATGCAATATAAATTGATGAAAGGCCTACAGCTATCAAACGTGTGTATGACAGAGAGTTACTCAAAAGACTTGGCAACTCGATAGGTCCTTTAACACCTTCTCCTTTGACCAGCATTATGAAACCTATCACGAATATTGCGGCACCTACAGCAATTGGGAGGTATCCTAAATATCCGAGAACTGCAAGCACAATGCCAATCTCTACTACTATCCAGCTACCCTTTTCAAGCATCGCTGCATTGAAGCCGTGTTTCTTTTTCTCATTGATAAAACCAAGAACATATCCCAGGTTTATGTGAGCAACACCAACAAGAGCAGTAAACACTAGGAGGGTCATTACCAGATGTGTTCTGTGTATTGGGTATGTAATCATTTCCCCACCGATTGGAGACTGGAGTAGGTTGATAGTCTCGAATCCGGCGATGAGACCGGGTTCAATTCCATGGGCCCCATGCAGGCTTGCAAGAGGGAATCCCAGAAACTCTGCATAAAGGACACCAAAGATCAAGGTCGATACCTGACAGTATATCAGTATATTCATCAGGGGTTTTATTGCATCGGAATTAACCAATTTCTTAACTCCAAATGCCAATCCCAGAAGAATTAAAGCATAACCAATATCTCCAAGTATCATTCCATAAAACAGTGGGAAACTGATAAATATTAATGCAGTTGGATCAATTTCTTTGTATTTGGGCCTTGCGTAAAGGTTCATTATTGTTTCGAAAGGTTTTATGATCCCTGCGTTATTGTACTCTACCGGCACTTCCTCCTCTTCCTCTTCTGTAACCTCCTGCTTGGAAACAAATACTCTTCCATTAGTAGAAGATTCAAGTGTCCGGGTCATTCTGTTGTACTCATCTGATGGAACCCATCCGTCAATTACAAAAGTATGCTCTGATGTGGCAATCTTCAGAGGTGCTTCGGATTTCTGGGATTCAATGGATAGAATTTCCTCACTTGCAAGTATGAAATCAGAATAACGTTCCTTTATGTCAGAAATACTCTTTTCAAGTGAAGTGATTTTCTCATTGATAGTGTTTCTTTCACTTTCTATATCAGCAATTATCTCCGAAGGAGTCCCTTCCATATTTGGAACACGTATCTCACGAAACTCGTAATCAGCCAACATCTCAGCCACGATTTCTTCTTTGTCTTTCCTGACAAAAAGAGCAATAGTGTGTGTATTTGGATCAAATTCGAGTTCATAATCATTTGTAATTCCAGATATTTCAGAACTGATGTCTCCCTTTACAGTACCTGCAAACACAGATAGGCTCTCATAACCTCTGTAATTTTTAAGATCTATGGGGATTGAAACAAATGGTTCGAGTTCTTTTTGGAGAGAATCCAGTTCTTTTAACCTTGTTTCATAACTGTTCTTTTTTTCGGTCTTTTCATCAAGTTCACTTTCCAGGCGAGCCAGTTTTTCATCAAGCTCTGCCCACAAAACATTTGTGTCCTGTTTTGGAACTTCTTTTGGCTTGATACCAAGGAAACTGGAAATTGACCTCAGTTGAACAAGTTTTTTGGAGACTTCCCCTGCATTCTCAAAAGGCTTGCCTATCTTAAAAGTAGGGTCTTCTTCGTTGTATTCTTCAATATGGAAGAGATTGATGTCGTGAAGTGTGTCTACTGTTTTGTCCAGGACTTCTTTATGTCCGACGATAACAGCACGTGTCATACTTTTTGGCTTAAGCATAGATCGCCCTCTCGAATTCCTCCACAAGCATTGCAACAGCTTTATCAACATTGGGTTCTGCGTTGCTCATCAGCTCTTCTGCATCCTTATTGCCTTTGCTGACGATTTCTTCATACTCTTTCTGGAGGTCTTCCTGTGCAGATTTAAGTGCATTATTTGCAGATTTTTCTGCATCCAATTCTGCCTCTTTAATTATTTCTCTGGCTTCTGCACGGGCACTGGCGATTTTGTCCTCCTTCTCCTTCAGGCCTGCTTCCACCTTTTTGGCAGCACTTTGTTCTGCTTCTTTTATCTCGGATAAGATTTTGTCCTTGGCCATATGAATCCTCATCGCGTCTGTGATTTATTGAGCAGCGTGATTTTATGCCCCTTATAGCAACCTCGCATATAAGTTATTCGGTTTCAGGCGATTGCTATTGAATAATCATAATGAATAATCATTCAGATAAGGGGTTCAAGTTAACAGCAGGTACCCATAAGCAACTTTACATATAAGCCATTCGGTTCCTATCGACTTGCAATCTGTTGATTATAATAATTATTCATGAAAAACATGGCTAATTTAAAGACATGACACATTTTATTCATATCTCACTCTATACGGTAATATTTCATCTTTGGGTATTGTATGGATATATTTTTCTCTGAATTCAGGATTCCGCATCATGCAATAATCGGAATTGGAACGATATTCCTGATGTTTGCCCATATTATCCCATATCGACGAAAGTCTTTCTTTCCTGATATTCCCAAAGGACAGCGGTGTATACGCACAGGGTATGACCTCACCTGCGGGTGTGACATGCATCCATCGTCTTCCGGCAAAACAACCAAACATATCCGGACCCATGAAATATGGGAATGAAGTAACCCGTGGGCCGTCTGCTCCACTGTTCATCCGTTTTTGGAAACGTTCCATCGTCTTCACATCCTTTTGAGTGATGACTTCATCTTCATGTTCAAGCCAGCGACCCACAGCGACGATCTCATAAATAGACATTTCCTGCATGCCAATATCTGCAGCAAGACCATAGAAATCTTCAAGGTCATCGATATTATCGGGGGAAACCACCACAAACATATCTGCCATCATGTCAGCTTCTAAGGTATTCCTTATACCTGCAATAGCATCCCGGTATGCCCCATCCCTGCCACGAATACGATCATGTTCCTTTTCAAAAGGACTGTCAATGCTTATTCTCATGGCATACATGCCCGCATCCTTCAACTGTGCAGCCCTGTCAGGCGTAAGCCCAAAACCAGAAGTGAAACAGGTTGCAATACTCCTTTCTTTATCCACCGCCCTTACCATTTCGGGAAGATCTTTTCGAAGCATTGTTTCCCCACCATCGAAAGAAACAAGATAGGTCCCAAGATCAAGGGATTGGTCTATGGCACTGTTGATTTGTTCAGTAGTTAGTTCTTCCTCAGTAAGGAAACCCGCAGCTCCACAGTGGATACAATTGTTGGGGCATCTATCGGTAATAGCTATTGAGAATTGATCAGGCACACGTTTTTTCATGATGGCTGCAATCTGGGAACTGATCATCCTGTTGAATGCATTGCTGGGAATTGGGGGTACCCATGTAGAAAATATGATCTCTTCATCATTAAATGCAATGGGTTTTTCTTCCTGAAAGATCCGGTTAATACGTTTCAGAATAGGTTTTACAATGGTGGAAAAAGGGCCCTCACTGGTGAGTACAACTTTATCATCTTCCACATCTGCATCAATTTTGATCATGGGTTTTTCATATACTCTCATAAATTCACCTTTTTAGCATTTCCTTGTTCCAGCTTCAGGAAGCAGGTCATTTGTGGCATGGTTGGTAATCTCATGCAATTTATTTCTGGATTGGGAAGAAGGGAATTGATTGATGATTTCATGTGCCTCATAAACAAGCTGTTCAACAACTCCCCTGGTTTTTTCTATTGCTTTTGCATCCGCCATGTCCTGCCTGTACAGGTCTACCAGCGAGGGGGATATGTGTATTGATTCCTTGTTGTTCACCTTAGTGGTGTATTCCAGCATATCATCAACGATTTGATAGGCAGTTCCAAGTTTATTGCCAAATAGCCGGAACTTAGAAACTGTATTCTCATCTGCTCCTGCAATATAGGCTCCCATGGCTGCCGAAGCAGAAAAAAGTGAAGCTGTCTTTTTTTCAATACATTTAAAATACTCAACGCGACTGTTGATGCCCTTTTCCAGTAAATCTACATCCATAGCCTCGCCTTCGGCCATTTCCATACCTGCCCTGCCAAATTCCGTGCCTACTTTTTTGCCATATGAAGATATAAGTTCAATGGACTTGGATATCAGGTAATCTCCTGCAAGCATTGCTGCAGCGGTGCCATATACCTCATGGGCAGTCTTAACTCCCCTTCTCAATACTCCCCTGTCAAGCAGGTCATCATGTATAAGGGATGCAGAATGGATAAGTTCAATTGCCAGAGCAGCATCAAGGGCTTTTTCAATTTCACTGCCGCATATACGGGATGACAGCAGGAGGATCACAGGACGTGTTTTTTTCCCGCCGGATTGACATATGTGGGCAACTACTTTCTTCATTTTGGAACCCTGGTCAATTTCTTCCACAAAGTCAATTAATGCTTTGTTTATACTCCGGCATTCATCCCATTTTTCAAAATCCATCGATTGGCCTCTTTCAGATAGACATAGGTTATTCGGAGTACTTGGAAGGGCAACCCATGACAATTTTTTCCGCTTTGAGATTGCCCTGCATGTCTATCTTTCCTTCAATACTCAATTCTTTACCTTCTTCAAGATTGGGGGGAAGGTCACCGGTATACTCAACTTCAATGTACTTTTCCGGTTGCTCTATGTCCTGGAGTATGAAAGTTATGTTACCGGGTTTAACCTCCAGTGTTCCTTGCCTGACAGCACCCATTGTTTTGATATCATTTCCTTTAAAATCATCTACGTTTTCTTTAATTTCTGATACCATGTAATAAGTCTGGCCGGTATCTATGCCCCATAGGCCCAGAATAGCAAAAGCAAGTATTGTAACAACTGCAAGAATTTGTTTTTGTTTTTTATCCATCAATTTCCCTTCATTCAGAATTTAACCTTTCAAATTCACGAAGAAGCTGTGAACGTTTTCGAATCAGGAATATTGTATATGAAACTATTGCCATGATCACAATCAAAAATGCTGTATTCAGCGAATCCATATTTCACACCGCAACTCATTTACAAATAACTAAATTGCCCATCTCTTATATGTGTCATGTGGTCCGGCCAATATTCTATATATTTGATCAATGATACAATCCGTATACCATTATTTAAATAAATTGAAATGGCTGTGATATGACTATGTCAGAAGAACCAAAACCTCCAAGATTAATTGCCTGGGAGTTGACATCCAGATGCAACCTTTCATGTGTGCATTGCAGAGGTGCATC
>JASMTL010000023.1:0-3025 GCA_041694315.1 Methanosarcinaceae archaeon
CTTGGTATCGTGATGGGAAATACGGTACAATCGAGACATATCGGTAGCGATATAGGGCAGCTCTGAAGAATGTAGTCGGAGGGGAACTTAAAGGTTACTCAAAGCAGAATAACAATTGTACTTGATGGCAGATACCATGAATCTGATCAAAAAAGAAAAATTGATTTTACCCTGCAAGGGTATAAAGGCTTAATAATTCAAACCACGCTAAAACCAGTCCGGGGGGACGGGAGGTGAATAAGGAGTTTCATGAAGAGGCAGGAAAGAGGGGGTATGGACAGGGAAAACGGGCCGACAGGCAATTCCGGAAATCTGTAGGAAGCAACTTATTATCGTGTGTTTCGCACTCCGAGTGGTTTGTATCATATTCTAAGAATCAGTATTCTGCGACTGTACCTCTGGAAAATGTATCAGGCAAATTTAGCAATGCAGGGACCTGCCACCTCACCTCCCAAATACCTGTCTGACATCAAATAATTATAAAAATCCTACAAATATAAATGTTTTTATTATATAATATATATTGTACCCATATATATAATGATAGTTCAAAGTAAAAGGAAAAATATAACAAGACTTATAATATAAACAAAATATTAAATTAAAATTATTCAGGAAATATGAGATACAAGAACATTCCATTGCAGAAACAAAATAAACTTATGCCATAACTAAATAGAAGGAAATCAAAATATATATAAAGGGCATGCAATATTAACTAACTGAAATCAATGGCTGACAATATCGATGTATTCAAGAAAGTGATATTCAGCATCCCACCGATGAAAACGGTGATTGCCACTGTAATAGTATCAGGTTGTCTGTATGGAGTACTTGTTAATTTTTTCCTATCATCAGTATCCCCGCTGGAATTGAGTGTTCATTATATTATAGAGACAATATTGATGGTTTTCGTAATCCCGACACTTATTGCGGGTGAGATTTACCATTTGTCATTTGAGGAGTACCCCCGCAAATGGAGTTACTTCATAGCTCTATTTAGCGAATTTATCCTGTTTATATATGGCATGATCCTGAGTGCCGCCGAGCCAACAGGAATTGCAAGCAGCTGGAACATATTCTGGCTTGCGGTTATTACGGTATTCCTGATCAGCATGATCGTATTGATATCAACGCTGGGGTACAAAAATATTAAAAGAATCACTATATTAAGCCTGGCACATCCACTTATGATAATTGCCACCTATCACATTTTTCTGGGCCGGGAACAAGATATAACTTATGTGACTTACGTGGAAAAATTAGGCGTTTTCTTCCTGACAGGTATAGCAATCCTGCTGGTTTTTTTACTTGCAGAATATCTGATAAGTACCAACGTGAATGTTTCAGCTATTAAATTGTTCTCCGGAATGATGCATAAAAAACAGGAAATTCTGGATCTGGGATATTTTGTAAAACCAGATGTACAGACCCTACTGTTGAAAAATGAAAATGGAGAATCCATTATTGCAATCCCCTGGATACATCCCGGCCCACTCGAAGGATTCGGCGGAGGCAGGGCATCCACAGACATAATAAATCACCTGAATAATAACAGTGAAGGGTTTTTCCTGCATGTTCCATCCACCCATAAATCCGATCCTGCAAATCCCCATGACATTGACAAGATAATAGAAGCATTCGAAAGGCCTGAAACAGTTGGCCAGGCCTCTAAACTGCTGAAGAAGGATTACGGGAAATTGATATTTTACGGAAGGAAATGGGGGGACCAGAAAATAGTCTACATGGAAGCTGAAGAATATGGAGATTACGAGATACCTGTATTTACAGAAATCCTGGACCTCAACAAAGTGGTGATAATAGATCTCCACAACCATGAACGCAACAAGGAACCAAAAGACCAGCTCATGTATGGCACGGTGGAAGCCGAGCATTTCAGAAATTGCTTAAAAGATTTTCTCGACGAACTGGACAAGTGTGAACTCTACGATTATAGGGCAGGTTTTGCCACCGAGGTCCCAGACACACCCAAATTTGCCCTTATCGAAGAGGTTGCCGATCAGAAAGTCCTGATTTTCGGGACTGAGGGAAACGGCATCTCCCATGAGATGATGAATATTGCCCGCCAACATGAGAACGAGTTTGATGAAATCATCATGTTTACCACCGACACCCATAGCAGCATCCATAACATGATAGCTGATAGGCATGTAGACCCGGAAAGCCTGAAAGAGGTTATCGAAAGGGCCGGACAAATTGTATCAAAAGCTAGTGCTGGTTTTACCAGTAAAAGGGCCGAACCTATGAAATTGCTCAAGGATGATTACCTGGGGTTGGCCTACAGCATCAACATACTTGCACGCCTTATCCCTCTTACCCTGTTCTTGCTATACATAGCATTGATATTGTGGATCCTGTGAAAACTAAAATATTCTTGTAGGAGAGATTTGTATATAACAGAACATTAATAACTAATATTTAGAATGTTTATTGATAATTGTTTCCACAGGAGATACTATTCATAGAAATGACAGCCGCAAGTCAGAGCATTGCAGCCATAATTTCCTTATATCTCCTTTTTATGTTGACAATCGGTTTTATCGCTATAAAAGAACCGAAAAGCTGTCTGACTATATTCTTGGCGGCAGGGGATTGAACAAATGGGTAACAGCTCACTTCCCAGGCATTGGATATGAGTGGTTGGCTGCTTTTGGGCCGGCTATCATTTTTTCCCTGTTCTCCAGGAAGGTGACAAGAAATGCAGTCCTCGGAGGAAAGGCGGTGTCATGGTGATCCTGTGGAAACAGTTGTCCGGAGGGATTTTTGACCTTTATGAGATCGTTCAGAGATTTATCCCTTCCAGCATTGTGATCCTCTTGAGAACAAGAATGGACCGTGAACCTGCCCAGGAGATGCAGGAAAAGTTCGATAGAGTTCAGCAATCGGCCTGAACTCTTTTTTTTATGCTTTATTTACAATTCAGTCGGCAGAAACTGCCGCATCCCTGCATACTATCTCTGCCTGCTCCAGGATATTTCGGGTTGCTATTTTTTGTTTGTCCGGA
>JASMTL010000024.1:0-4847 GCA_041694315.1 Methanosarcinaceae archaeon
AAATTCTATTTCCTTGCAGCTTGAGAGGATTTGACATGGTTCACAATACGCCTATAGGAAGAATAATTAAGGCCGATACAATTAGCGACGCATGGTATCGCGGACTCAATATAATATGGAATCACGGGGAAAATGTAACTGATGAAAGGGGCAGCAAAATCAAGGAATTCATGAATCTGATGGTTGTTATCGATAATCCTTATTCCAATGAGATACCTTCTGACATTTCCTGGAATCAGGAGCGTCTGGACGAATATGCAAAACAGCTGATTACGGGGGAAAATCCCCAGGACTTCGAATATACTTATGGGCAGCGATTACGGAACTGGGATGGACGAGTGGACCAGGTCTCCTATGTAATCGATAAACTCAAAAACAGTAATACCACTCGCAGGGCAACTGCTGTAACATGGATACCCTACATTGATACTGAAGTTGATGAAGTGCCATGTATGATCCTCGATGATTTCAAAGTCCGGAACAATCGGGTTCATATGACCACTCTTTTTCGCAGTCATGATTTTGCAGGAGCTTATCCTGCAAATCTTTACGGTCTTTCACAGCTTCTAAAATATGTGGCACAGAATGCCGGTTATGAAACAGGTACTATTACAACTATCAGTGTATCTGCACATATCTATGAACATGACTGGGATCGTATTGAAAAGATTGTTACAGGAGTGTGCTAAATGAGGGTAAAAATCAGTCGTACCAGTGTGGAGGGTGAAGTTTTTGCACCTCCGTCAAAAAGTTACACGCACAGGGCAATCACTATAGGTTCCCTTTCTGAGAAGTGTGTTGTTCGCAGGCCACTTATTTCGGAAGACACAAAGGCTACGATCCGTGCATGTAGAATGCTTGGTGCACAGATTAATGAGGAAAAAGGGGACCTCTTTATTGAGGGAGTTAAGGGCAAACCTCACATTCCTGAAGATGTGATTGATGTGGGTAATTCGGGTACAACATTGCGTTTCATGACTGCTGTGGCATCCCTTGTGAACGGTGTATCGATTCTAACGGGTGACAATTCCCTGCGCACCAGGCCAAATGGTCCCCTTATTGAAGTTTTGCATGACCTGGGTGCGGAAGTAATATCCACTCAGAATAATGGTTGTGCTCCCCTTGTAGTAAAAGGGGGATTGAAGGGAGCAATAGCCAAGATAGATGGGTCCATCAGTTCCCAATTCATCTCCGCACTGTTGATAGCATGTCCGCTCACAAGCCGGAGTACCACTCTTTCCATAAAGGGTGAGCTTCGTTCAAAACCCTATGTCAATTTAACTCTCGAAATAATGCGTAAGGCCGGAGCTGAAATATTTGAAGATAATAACCATAACATCAAATTCATAATTCCTCCCAATCAGGATTACGATTTAAGGGATTATCTGGTTCCAGGAGACTTTTCTTCTGCATCATATTTACTGGCCGCTGCCGCAATGACCGGTTCCAGAGTAGTTGTGAAGAACATGTTCCCTTCCCAACAGGGAGATATGGCTATAATTGAGATACTCAAGCAAATGGGTGCGGGAGTATCCTGGGATAAAGAAAACGGTGTGGTAACGGTTAATGGCCGTGACCTTAAAGGTGTACGGGTGGATGCTGCAGCAACGCCGGACCTTGTGCCAACCATAGCCGTCCTGGGTGCTGTCGCTGAAGGACAAACCGTGATAGAGAACGCCGAACATGTCAGGTATAAGGAAACTGACAGGCTACATGCCATGGCTGTAGAACTCAAGAAGATGGGTGTTTCTGTGAAGGAAGATCGGGACCAACTGACAATAAAAGGGGGTAAGCCCAAAGGAGGTGACCTGCATGGGTGGCATGACCATCGTATCGTAATGGCACTTACGATTGCCGGTATGGTTGCGGGTGATACAACCGTGGACACAGCAGAGTCGATATTCATCTCCTATCCCAATTTCTTTGATGATGTCAGGTCTCTGGGTGCTGATGTTATTGTGGATAAACAGTGATTGTGATCATGAGTTATGATGTCGCCGTGGTGGGAGCCGGCCCCGTGGGTTCGGTTGCCGCAAGATATGCTGCCCTACAGGGGGCAAAGGTTGCTCTTTTTGAGGAACATGCAACTGTCGGAAGTCCGGTCCAGTGTGCAGGCCTTTTGAGTGTGCGGGCTATGGATGAGTGTGGTATAAGTCCCAATGACTCTTCGGTTATTAACAGTGTCAGGGGTGCTTTTGTGCATTCTCCGGAGGGGACCTGTCTTCCTGTAAATGGCGGGCAAACCCGTGCCTTTGTAGTCTCACGCAAGATATTTGACAGGAAACTGGCATCCCTGGCAACTTCTGAAGGTGTGGATATTTTCCTGAACTCAAAGGTTGTTGCAATAGATAATAATTCAGGTTTTAAAAGATTGCATATACAAAGAGCAGGTAAACCTGAAGTTATCGAAGCCTCTGTGGTTATTGGTGCAGATGGTGTACGTCATGGTGTGGCTTCCATGGTGGGCCTGCCGGCTCCTTCACGTATTATGTCCGGAATCCAGTTTGAAGTTCAAATGGAACCAATTCGCCAGGACTTTGTGGAGCTTTTCGTAGGTACCTGTGCACCTGGTTTTTTTGCATGGGCAATTCCATTATCTGAAGGCACTGCAAGGTTTGGACTTGCAACCGATAATTTGGCCAGTCAGGATTCTCTGTCATATCTCTGTGAACTTAGAGACAAACTTTCCAAAAAAGGGCGTGTAGTAGATGGTATGCTGGATTTTGTAGTGGGAGGCATTCCTATAGGTGTTGCAGCCAGGACTTTTTCTGACGGTGTATTGATCTGCGGTGATGCAGCAGGTCAGGTAAAACCAACATCAGGGGGTGGTGTTTATACAGGAGCTGTCTGCGCAAAGATAGCAGGTGAAGTTGCTGCAAAGGCAGCATTTGAAAATGATACTTCCCAATCCCGGCTGGAAGAATATGAAATTCGCTGGAAGCAGTCTCTGGGAAAGGAACTAAATATGGGTCTCAAAGCTCACGACTTTGTAGGTAGTTTGTCAGACGAACAACTCAATGAATTATTTTCATCCCTGGCAGAACCGAATGTGCTTTCATTAATTGAAAAGTATGGGGACATGGACCATCCTTCCATATTATTGCGTAAATTCCTGAACCCATTAAATTCCAGGCACCTAAAAGGTTTTTTTGTAGCTTTTTTGAAAACCCTGCTGTGAATTCAGTATATACTGACTCCTTTTACACTTTTTATGTTAAGGATTTCATTTACGGTATCCCCTGATATCTTTGAATCAGTGATAATAGTCATTTTAGCCTTGTCGGTAAAATACGGATCATCTGAAACTGCCTGTCTTATACTGATACCATGAGCGGCAATCACGCCAGATACTTCTGAAAGAATACCTACTGTTGCCGCATCTTCAGGTGTAATAATTATTACTCCAAGTCCCAATGCAGGAGCCACATCCCTTAAAAAGGGAATTGAGCGCACATTCTGGAATATGTTTCGAAGGGTTTCATCTTCAAGTATTGTGTCGGTAGTTGCATCTACGACCCGACGGTCCACACCTGCCTCTTTTGCGAGTTGGGTGTGTGCAATATCGATCTTGCCGGAGGTCACTTTCCCATCCTTACTTACCTGAAAACCTCTTTCGAATAAAATTTTCAGTACCTTTTGTTGGGCAGGATGTTTTTCAAACTTTTCAAGTAACATTTTCCACATGCAAGTCACTATTCATTCAAATTATAAATAGAATTAAGTTCTTTTGTAGTTTGTAATCTCTTGGAATGTTTAGCTGGTTACTTCTTATTTTGTTTTTGTATGTAGGAAGAAAGACATTTTAAGGATAAAATCTATCATAATACAATCTGATTCAATCGGTTAAATGTGCTTTTTACGAATAAAAAATCCATTTTAAGGGTTATATACAAATATTTTACAATGTATAATTATTAAGATACGGTATAAGTTATCATATTTGTGTGGAAGGAGGTATTTTGTGAAGGTATACAAAGATTATGGAGATCTGCCAAAAATCAAGCTTCCGCTTGATCAGGAGGTTTGTATCAGTGATAGTACCATCCGGGATGGAGCCCAAATGCCGGGGATAGTCCTAAAAAGTGGCCACAAGGTTCGAATTTATGACTATCTGCACGAGATCGGTATTGAAAAACTGGAAACTTTCGTTTATAATGAAAGAGATCGCAAAGCCATCGACCTCATGCTTGACAGGGGTTATGAATTCCCTGAGGTGACCGGCTGGGCACGTGCAAAAACAGAAGACATAGATAAGGTACTGCAGATTGGCGGTCTCAATGAAACCGGTATATTGATGTCTGTCTCAGATGTCCATATTCTGGAAAAGATGGGATTGCCCAGCAGAGAAGCTGCCGAGGAAAGATACCTTGAAGCCCTTCAGTATGCAGTAGATCATGGCCTTGCTACCCGTGCTCATGTGGAAGACATGACCCGTGCTGATAATTACGGTTTTGTCTATCCAATGATTGAGAAGATAATGGAAATTGACCCGGAATGTACCATAAGGGTGTGCGACACCATCGGCTATGGGATTCCTTTTGATGGAGTGGACGAACCCTATGGTATTCCCTCAATTACCAAATATCTCAAAGATGAGATTGGTGTTAAAAACATCGAAAGCCACTGTCATGATGATTTTGGTTTTGGTTTTGCAAATTCTATGGCAGCTTACTGGTATGGTGCAAACTGGTCCAATGTAACATTTATGGGTATAGGTGAAAGGGCCGGAAATGCTGAAATGGAAAAATTGCTTTTGTTCCTGGGCCAGCGGGTGGAAGGTTTTGATAAATATAATCTTGATGTCATAACTGAATTCTCTGAATTCATGCAAAAAGAAATCGGCATAC
>JASMTL010000025.1:0-2977 GCA_041694315.1 Methanosarcinaceae archaeon
GTGGGCAAATAAACCCTGTAAAGAACGACCCGCAGCTCCATGGTATCGGTGTGGGAAGTCGCATTCTTCTCAATGGTGCTGAAGGTTTCATCCTGGGTTCAGGAACGCGTAGCAGCCCGGAAAAACCCAATTTGATAGCAACTGCGGATATGCATTCCATGATGGCTGATCACATGGGAGGGTTTGCTACTTCTGCAGGTCCTGAATGTATTGTTTCCTGGGCAGTTGCAGTGCCTGTAGTTGATGATTCAGTACTCGATGCTATAAGGCAAACAGATGGTGAAATCCCGCTGCCTGTAATGGACGCTGATCGCAGGATAAAAGTCGCAACGACTAGTTATGCAGATGCCTGGAAGGATGTGGATCTTGAAGTTGCTTTCAATCCTGGCAATTGTCGGGGGTGTGATGTTTGTGAACCCATGGATAAATGTCCTATGGAATCAATCTATTTCAACGGGGATAGAGTGGTACTGAACAGGCACACATGTTTTAACTGCGGTCTCTGCTCAACCTTATGCAGTAGTGTATTCAAGGCAGAACTGGGTAGTCTTAAATTCGATTATGAAGGGAAAAAAATGGATGTCCCAATCGTTGTGCGCCAATCTGATCGTAAACGTGCACTCATCATGGCCGAAAAATTAAGGGACAGGATAAAGAATGGAAGTTTCATTCTGAATGGGATGGTGGAGAGGATATCTCCATAAACCTCTCAATGATATCTGCAGGACATAGCCGGATGACAGGAACTTTCTTGTTGCCGGCCTCGGTCTTTACTACGAGGACACCGTTTTCCATTGTATCCAGTTTCTTTTTAAGGTCTGACTCATCGGCTACCACAGCAACATTTTGTATGCCTGCCCCTAAAGCAACTTTTTTCAGGTCTGTCAATCCTGCTGTCGCAGTTATTTGATTGCCCGTTGAACCATATGCACCGTTATCGATGATTACAAGGAGATAATTATCAGGATGCTGGTTGGCTATTGTTGCCAGGCTTCCCATATTCATAAGGACCGATCCATCACCGTCAATTGCGATGACTTTCCTGTCCGGTCTTGCCAGGGCCAGCCCGAGCCCGATGGAAGAAGAAAGGCCCATTGAACCAAGCATGTAAAAATTTGCCTTTCTGTCACATATTTCGTATAACTCTTTTGAGGGGAATCCGATGTTTGCAATAATCAGGGTGTCTTTATCTCCTTCTTTTTCAGCAAGCACCTCAAGTGCAACGTAGCGTATCATGATTGACTCCAGAAACCTATACTCAATAGGATAGCTGCTTGTTTTCCTTCTTCAAAGGCTTTTCCAGTGGCTTTCTCGATGGTTTTCCTGGCCTCTACAAGATCTGGTTTGTATGCAGGGATATCCAGCACTTCGAGTAAGAGAGGAGTTTTTTCACCCATTGGTATCTGGGCGCAGATCGGCTCCCCTTCAACTCCCCTGTGGCTTATAATTATCAGTAATGGGATGTTATATAGACGATTGAGAGACGCCAGGGCATTGATGGAATTACCCATCCCGGAGTTTTGCATCATTATGGCCGGTTTTTTCCCTCCCATGTAGGCTCCGGCGCATATTCCTATACCTTCTTCCTCCCGCGTGGCGGGAACGTGGATGATGTCCGGGTCACTGTCTACCATGGGAATGAGTTTCTGGAGATTGGCACAGGGCACACTTACAATAAAATCAATACCTGATTCCTTTATAGCCTTAAATACTTCCTGAGACGGGTCCATGTGGCCTCATTCCTTTATTTGAACTTGTCTTCAGTTTTTTGTATGATCTTTGCTGGTGCTTCACTGTCATCAGGGGATACTACGAGGTCAGGTTCAAGCTTGGTGGTGGCAAGTTCATTTAAAGCCCTTTTTCCTCCCCCGCCTGTGATATTGAGTACTATGAGATCTGATCTTGGTACCTTTGCATTCCTGACCGCTTTTATCAGGGCGGCTGTGGCAACAGCTGCTGAATTCATAATGTCGATGCCTTCAAGTTCTTCAAATAGCAACCTGGCTTCTTCGGCCTCTTCATTGGTAATCCCGTAAAGGTCCCCTCCTGTGGCTTCAAGGGCATCTCTCACTCCCCCGCCCACCGCATACGGAGGTTTGCGGTTAAACAACACGGTGTCGTACATTCCTTCTGGACATTTCGGATCCACAGCAACCCCCTCATGTAACTGTATCAATGGAGCACAGGGGAAGTTCTGGGCAAGATGTAACTGTGGCAATTTATCTCCATATCTGCCGTCCTTTTTCAGGCGCATAGCTGCTTCCCAGGCAGCAATCCCGCCGGTTCCACTGCCCACTGCCTGGAAATAGTGGTCCGGCAGATGTTTCATGGTCAGTGTTGCATCCAGCATTACCGTTCCCATCCCATCCCGGCGCGCTACGTTCCTGGCACCGCCTTCGGGTACGAATCCTTCTCTCTCGGTAATCTCGGAGGCTATGGATATGGCATCATAGTAGTCTCCCTGTACTGATGCAACACAGATTGATGATGCAGATACTGTCGGTATCCACAGTTTTTCTATGGCATTTTCAGGAACTACCAGGAGTAAAGGAAGGCCTGTTATAGAGGATACGTGTGCAAAAGCACGGGCAGTATTACCTGCAGAGGCTACTACCATTGTATTTTTTTCTTCCTGCTCAATAACTCTCTGCATTGTAGGATATGATTCAAGGTCTTTGAAGCTGCAGGTCCTCATAAAAGCCCCCTTTTCCGGCCAGTAACCGTTGAAACTTATATACAAATTCTCAAGACCAACTTTTTCGGCAAAATTTTCACTTTTATAGGTTAATGTTCTTCCGGTGCCCTTTTTGATTATGCCTTCCACTGGTAGCCAGTTGAAGAATTTCCATATTCCCGGAAGGTCACATGGTTCAAACTTAATTTTTGAGTACTCCGTTCTCAAAAGAGTTCCATCAGTAGGGCATACCATGTCATATTTGCCAAAAATTTTGCCGCATTTTGGGCAGATGAGTCTGTA
>JASMTL010000026.1:0-3581 GCA_041694315.1 Methanosarcinaceae archaeon
ATATCCCTCGGAGTTGGAGAGCCCGATTATATTACTCCCTGGCACATCCGGGAAGCCTGCATTCATTCACTGGAACAGGGAGAAACGTCCTATACGTCCAACTATGGACTTGTAGAACTCAGGGACGAAATATCCAGGACTTATACCCAGAAGCAAGGATTATACTATGATCCTACATCCGAAATACTGGTGACATCGGGAGTAAGTGAGGCACTGGACCTGGCGGTACGTGCTATCACCGACCCGGGTGACGAGATCATAATTGTGGAGCCCTCTTACGTTGCCTATGCACCTGCAATCATTTTTGCAGGTGGAAACCCTGTTCCCGTACAAACATGCAGGGAAGACAAATTCAAACTTACCTCCGAAAACCTGAAAAAGGCGATCACCCCGAAGACCAAAGCCATACTGCTCAATTATCCAAACAATCCCACAGGAGCCGTGATGGATAAAAAGGAACTGGAACCCATCGCAGAAATCGTGGAAGAACATGATATAATGGTCATCTCGGATGAAGTCTATGAGAGGATGACCTATGACACACGTCATACATGTTTTGCCTCCCTGAATGGCATGAGGCAACGCACCATAGTCCTCAATGGTTTTTCCAAAGCATATTCGATGACCGGTTTTAGAATGGCCTATGCACTTGCCCCTGCACCGGTGTTAGCAGCCATGATGCGCATACACCAGTATAGCATGCTTTGTGCCCCGATTACCGCACAGGTCGGAGCAATCGAGGCCCTCAAGAATGGTGAGGAAGAAGTGGAGAAAATGGTCAATGAATATAACCGGCGGCGCAGACTTATTGTCAAAGGATTCAATGATATAGGCCTGGAATGCTTCAACCCGGGCGGGGCCTTTTATGCATTCCCCTCTGTTGCATCCACAAGCCTGACATCGGAACAGTTTGCCGAAAGATTGCTCGACCAGCAGCAGGTTGTCACCATACCAGGCGATGTATTCGGCAGGGCCGGGAATGGATATCTCAGATGCGCCTATGCAGCCTCCAGGGAAGACATCAAGGAAGCTCTTGACAGAATCGAGAATTTCATATCAAACATCTAAAAGCCAGCTCCAGAAAGTGATTGTGAAGGAAAATCACTTCCCATCACTTTTCTTATCCTTCACGTAGATCAACCGGTTATTGCTGGAATTATCAGCCCGAACCTCATCGATATCAAAAAGGTCTATTGCCCGGAAAATATCCCACATTTTTTTGTAACCATAATTACGAGGATCAAAATCCGGCTGTTTCTGCACAAGATTGCTGCCCACATTACCCAGGAAGGCCCAGCCACTTTCCTCAGCTGAATCTTCCACAGCATCCCTGAGCATTTTAACTAGCTTGCTGTCACCTTTGAGACGGTTGGTATCCCATTTCCCCGGAGCCTGCATTGGTGACTCAGCTACTGTATCAACTATGTCTTCCTCTTTACGCAGGTTTTCCGTATATATGAACTTATCACAGGCTGCGATAAAGGGTTTTGGAGTCTTGAGTTCCCCGAAGCCGTAGACCTTGCGACCCGATTCCCTTATCCTGGATGAAAGGCGTGTGAAATCACTGTCACTTGAAACAATACAGAAACCATCCAGGGGCTCGGAATAGAGCAGGTCCATCGCATCGATTATAAGGGAACTGTCGGTAGCATTTTTCCCGTAAGTATAGCTGAATTGCTGCATTGGCTGGATGGAATGTTCCAGCAGGCTGTCCTTCCAGTTTTTCAGGTTGGGACGCGTCCAGTCACCGTAAATCCGTTTTACGCTTGCAATTCCATATTTGGCTATTTCCGAAAAAAGTCCCTCCACTATGGAAGGTTGTGCATTGTCAGCATCAATAAGTACTGCCAGTTTCTTCTGTGCTGCATCGGTCTCCATGAGTATTCCCCAAAAATATAGTGTAAAATCCAGAACACATCGATATGATAAATAACTCACTGGATTAATAAATATAACTAGTTCATATCCGTTTGTATTCTCGACCCCAACTAAATTCAGACATCAACAAACCATTCCCTCACCATATAGACAGAAATCCCAGCAAACAGAGCCAATAAACCCGCAAGCAAAAAAACGGTCTGCAGTCCAAAATAAAAGTAAACCATCCCCATCAGTGCAGGAGACAAACTCATCCCAAAATATTTTGTGGAATTGTGAATGGAAAGTACACCTCCCCGCACCTGAGGAGGGGATATATGAACGATCATCCCATCTATGACCGTCTGGGAAAGGCCATAGCCACAGCCAAAAATGAACATAAGGGCAAAGACGGGGAGTACAGAGCCCACCTGTGTCAGCAATAAAATAGCAACACTCACAAGGAAAAAGCCAATACCAATCATTGAAATCATTTCAAACCTTAAGGCTATTCTGCGTACATTTGAAGCGACAAGAATAACGGCAATTCCCTGAAAAGCAAGCACAACTCCGGATTTATCTGCGGTATATCCGAAATATTCCTTAAGCATAAACGGTACATAAACTACCACTGAATACAGCAGGAAAAATGTCACAAAAACCAAAAATATTGTGTAGGCCACACGGAAATCCCGCAATGCACCAAATGCATCCAATAACCCTCTTTTATTGATTTCTAGGTTTTGGGGTCTTGTTTCGGGCAGATGGAAGAACATAATTACTGCAAAGGGCAGAGATAAAGCATAGAACAGGAATGGATAATTCCAGCCGGCAATAGCCAGACCTCCCCCAATAAGGGGAGCCGCAATTACACCAATCGCTATCGTCGTACTGACCCTACCCATTGCGTGCAAACGTTGATTGCCAGAATAAGCTTCTCCGATAATCAACATTGCAAGAGACATCATTCCGGCTACTCCCGTACCCTGCAAAAGTCTCAGAGCCAGAAGGGTTTGCAGATCAGTGGCAAAAAAACTTGCCAGCCCCATTAAACCATATATCAAAAGGCAGGGAACCAGTACTTTTTTCCGATCCAGACGGTCCACAAAATGACCAATTATGAGAGTGGAAATTGCAGTGGAGATGGTATAGACCGAAATAACAAGCCCTATCTCATGAGATGTTGTATTTAGAGGCACCACCATATCAGGCAAAACCGGCGCGAGAATTGCACCGCCTGCCATTGCAAAAAAGGCAGTGACACAGAGCAACAGGAGATGGCTTTTCCCGAATTTCATAGTTTACACCAGCTAACAGAGGCAATCGACACAGTTGCCAAAGAAGCCTTTCCTATAAATAAATGAGGGGGTATCAGGCAAAATACAGGAATGAAAAATCAAAATAGGAAATGATCTCAGTATCCCCTGATCCATCAGTCAACTCCGATATACCAGGAAAAAACAGATGCTCTGTAAAAAATGAACGTATTCCATACATAAGGGTTATGGAATTTTTTCCCCTACAAGTTCCTTATCAATTTTATTAATCAGATGACTTACTTTATCATACCACTGGTCAACACTTTCCTGAAGCATTCGTCTGACCTCTGCAGGATTTACAGCCACATATTCATAAAAATAGCCACCTACATCAATGGTATGTGTTTCCCTGTAAACAAGTCCACAGGAGATCAGGTTCTGGAGAGAACGATAAGCTGTACTGCG
>JASMTL010000027.1:0-7155 GCA_041694315.1 Methanosarcinaceae archaeon
TGCTGGAAGGCTGCAATTTTCATTAATTGCCACCTCAGGGTCGTACAGGCACGTTGTTCTTACGCAGGTGTTTTTTCACATCATCAACCGTATATTCCCCGAAGTGGAAAATACTGGCAGCCAATCCTGCATCGGCTTTGCCTTTTACAAATCCTTCCTGCATGTGTTCAGGGCCACCCACACCGCCGGAAGCAATAATCGGGATTTCCAGTTCCTCGGACAATTTACGGGTTATCGGCAGATCAAAACCGTCATAGGTACCATCACGATCCATGCTGGTTAGCAAGATTTCGCCTGCACCCAGTTCTTCCACCTGTTTGGCCCACTGTACAGTATCGATACCGGTACGTTTGCGTCCGCCATATATCACGACTTCATACCATACCCGGCTTCCGTCTTCAAGTTCTATAATGGTCTTGTCCGGATTGTTCTCAACATCTGTATTGCGTTTACAATCAATAGCAACAACAATACACTGGGAGCCGAATATGTCCGCACCTTCCCGCACAAGTTCCGGGTTTTTGACCGCCGCGGTGTTAATGGAAACCTTATCCGCACCCGCACGCAGGATTTGCCGTATACGTTCTACTGAACCAATACCTCCCCCGACTGTCAGGGGAATGAAAACCTCGTTGGCCGTGCGCTGGATCACATCGATCATTGTATCCCTGCCTTCATGGGATGCTGTTATATCCAGGAAAACCAGTTCGTCGGCACCCTGTTCATTATAGCGTTTTGCCAGTTCCACCGGATCACCGGCTTTCCTGAGGTCAAGGAATTCCACACCCTTAACTACGGTCCCGCCGGCTTCATCCAGGGTTACATCAAGACACGGGATGATTCTTTTTGTGAGCATGCAATTGACAATGAACCATTATTGTATTAAATATTGCTGTAGAAATACAGTACCTACTTCGTAAATTACATATACGTACAATAAATACATTCTATTGTTGACTAAAAACGGGAGTGGTTGTATGATGTACAGCAGGCATGCGTATGCCTCACCAGTGAGACATATGCTACATGACATGCCGCATGATTCCTTTGTCAATGCACACGTAGTGCTGCAGGATAAAAGAGAATGCGACATACCCCGGATCACTGATTGCAGGGAAACTTCCGACGGCAAATGGATTGTATTTGCCCAGCATATCGAGGATCGGGAAAAGGCAACATTCCTTAAGAAAAGGGATGTGCAGAGTTTCTATGTTTTTTATGTGCATACCCCGCATGACACCGGGGCATGTGCTTAATTTTTTTTCAATATCTTAAGAAAAGGTGATATGAAAGCATAAATTCAGCCTTGATTAGCCTATACTACATGCAATTAAATCACAAAATAATAAATATTAGTAACACTTATTGCTTTTCCTATATATAATAATCCTACAGGAAGAGTACAAAAGACTGATAAGATCATATTTTGAGAAAACACGGAAAATCGTAATGTATGTGCGGAGTTTTTGAACATCAATTTATTATGTGTTGTCCTGTTACTAGATGTATTTTCGTGCCTCTGACTTCTTATTGGGATTCGTAAAGATAGTATATTCTTAACTCCGGACTGACCAACAGATCACAGACACAATAAATGAATATGATAAACGGTGAAATAGGTAATACTAAACAACTATTTATAACAGCGTCCTTATGTAGAACCAAAAATTCCATCCTGAAAAGTATCTCATTTTCCCGTAAGAAGCACAGTGATCGATCAACATGACAAGTGATAGCCCTTTGATAGAGCTTAAAGAAACCTCATATTTCTACGCAAACAGCAAAACAAGAGCTCTTGACAATGTAAACCTGAGGATATACCCCGGAGAGAAGATAGCACTCCTCGGAGCGAATGGTGCAGGAAAGTCAACACTTTTCAAACATCTGAACGGCATACTCAAACCAAGTTCAGGCCAGGTTATTGTCAATGGACAGAAGATCTCCAGGAAGAACATAAAAGAAGTGAGACAGACCGTGGGGATCGTATTCCAGGACCCCAATGATCAGATACTGGCACCTACTGTCGAGCAGGATGTTGCTTTTGGACCAATGAACATGGGACTTCCCATCAAGGAGGTTGAGAGCAGAGTCTCCGAAGCCCTTGAACTTGTACACATGTCAGGTTTTGAAGAACGCTCACCTCATCACCTGAGCGGAGGGCAGAAAAAACTTGTGGCAATCGCCGGTATATTGGCCATGCGACCGCAGGTAGTAGTACTTGATGAACCCACTGCGGGACTGGATCCGCTGACCGCCAATAAGGTAATCAGTGTGATAGAGAAAATGAACAAAGATATGGGAATAACTGTAATACTTTCAACCCATGACGTTGATATCGTACCTCTATTTGCTGACAGGGTCTATGTTATCCACCATGGAAGGATTGAAGCAGAGGGAACCGCCAGAGAGATATTCAAAAAACATGAGATACTGGAACATGCACACCTGAGGATGCCCAGAATCGCAGAGGTCTTCGAGCTGCTGCTGGAGAGTGGAATCGAGGTGGATATAAAGATAACACCACACGATGCAAGGGATGAAATACTTCGTCTTCTGGGAATGCAGGCAGGAAAATGCAGATAACGCTTACCGATATCGAGAGAGAATCCTACAAGAACAGTCCCGTTCACGGCCTTGACGGCAGGGTCGAGATACTTGTGACAATTGCAATAATAGTCTTTGCAGTAAGCCTTCCGCGCATAGATGACAGCAATTTCATTCGCCTTGCAATAATTGAATTGTACCTTATCATCCTGATACTGCTAGCAAGACTGAATCTTTTCTACGTGCTGGTCAGATTCCTTGCAGTGCTGCCATTTGGACTGTCAATAGTCCTGATTCAACCCTTTGTGAGACAACCTTTCATTGATACGTTCACAGTATATACAGAGCTCCCGCTTGGCATCACAATGACCTATGAAGGCACATACTTCGGATTGACACTTCTTGCAAAATACACAGTCTGTGTGACAGCCATCGTACTTCTTTCCTCCACAATGAAGATGAACGAAATGGTCGTATCCGCAAGGCGCCTTGGAATTCCCAGGGAATTCACGCTTCTGCTGACAATGATGGTAAGGTATCTCTTCGTATTCTGGATAATGCTCAAGCGCATCAGGACAGCCCAACAGACCCGCCTTTTTGACATATGGAACAAAAATGCACCGCGCAGATGGATACTTGAGCAGGTGGGATATACAATCAGTTCTTTGTTCATCCGCTCCTATGAACAGGGGGAGCGAACGTACATCAGCATGTTATGCAGGGGTTACGGGAATGATACTGCCAACATCTATATGCACAGTAACAAATTAAGATTCAAGGATGTTTTCTTTTTCTTAGCAACAACCGTAATTTTGATATTTTCTGCTGTTATGTAAAAAAGGCTCTGTAGAAAAACTCATTTGAATAATTACTGAAACAGAGATTGCCCGACCTATATTATGGAATAAGAACTTGAACTTAACTTCTTTGACCTGATTTCTGTATTTCCTTGTCCTCAATTCTTCTCTATACTTCCTTTCCAAAACAGAAAACATCGTCTCTGCCAGGTTTCTATAATGGTATATATTTTCATCAAATTCATCTCTCATCTTTCGACGATATACCATTAATTCAACAAGTTTAACTAACTCAACAAGGTTAACAACATCTCTATAGTTCTTACCTGTGTACTCTTTGATCAATACCAGTGTCATTAACTGATGTTGAGTATATTTTCGTTTGGGATACTTACAACTGTGGATTGGAAGATGAGATATACAGCTACAGACAAGCTGTATCAATAAAGTTTAATTAATCGCTTGACATGCCATCAAATCACAGATTTAATGGGAATTCCAGATTTCCAATCTGGAACAAAATACATTCATCACCTTTGTGTTTTTATGGCTAAAATCACATTGGGAATTGTTCTTATAAAAGTAATTATTAGTGGAAATTAGAAGAAAGGGTTTCTACAGAGATGCAAAAAATTAAAAGAAGGTATAAATACTCCACACCAAACGCAACGCTTAAAGGCAGAGGATCATTTCTTTACTAATTTTCCGATGACAAAAGCAATGACCAACATCATGAGAGTGCCAGAGACGATAGCTACCACTTCACCCGTCTTACCATGGCCTTCAATCGCGTAATCAGGCACTGGTGACTCGAAGACCGGATCCATTTCTTCCATGGCGGCCATCTTTACTTCATCAATTACATCATAGGATGCACTCTCAAGACCATCAGGGTCCTGAGATGCAATAAAAGGTGCAAGGACGGATATTAGCAATGCAATGGCAATACCTGCGTAAAGGAACTTCATGTTGTTTTCTGACATGATCTCACTCATGCTGTCACACCTCCTGACTCTGCACTCAGAAAGGAGTTATCAAGAAGATCCGGCCTTGATTTCTGGATTGCTGTTATCACTATGGCAGTGATAAGACCTTCGCCTACGAACCCTATTATCAGATGATACAGACCCATTGCTGTAAGTCCTGCAGCAAGCGGGAAGGTTCCTGCAATGTACATTTCAACAGCACAGGCAAGGGCAGATACGAATAGACCAAGCCATGCACCGATGAAGGCGGAAATTGTTATACTGAGCTTGCTTTTCCTGAGAGCGACAAATGTGTAATAGCCCAGAAATCCAGAAATTACGCCCATGTTAAGGATATTTGCGCCCATTACAGTGATACCACCGTCAGCAAATACAAAACCCTGCACAAGCAGGACAAGTGTGAGTACAAGTACACCTGCAAAGGGGCTTCCGAAGATAATAGCCACAAGAGCTGCCCCGATCATATGACCACTGGTACCCATGCCGATTGGAATATTTAGAGCCTGTATTGCAAAAATACCAGCTGCAAGAGCTGCCAGTATAGGTACTTTTGTGTCATCAAGTTCTTTTCGAGCCCATTTGACGGACATAAAAATAAATGGGAGGGCAATGACCCAATAAATCATTGCCTGACTTAAAGGCATAAATGAATCTGGTATATGCATTTTAATTCCTCTTTTTGTTAATTGAACAAAATTCAATATGAAATTTGTTCTCATTCGTAACACTTACATGAATGGAAATAGTGTCATATATATTTATGGGATAGATTAAGCCTGCTACCGTATTGTTCTCTGATATTTTAGGATGCAGAATAAGTCCTGCGACAATAATGAACACAGAACGCAGTTGCTTTGCAAAACTTGAAGGTTTTGAAAACAAAATGAACAATACCTTAAACAATCTCCTGTGATCAATCTGGATGAAACTGGGATGAGGATTAATGCAACTCGTGATTGGCTCCATGTGGCGGGGACGAACAAACTGAAATATTATTTCCCACATAAAAAGAGAGGTTCAGATGCAATGAACACATGGGTATTCTACCAGGTCACACTAGTGTTGCAACTCATAATTTCTGGAAACCTTACAACAAATACGATTGGAAGCATTCATTATGAAATGCGCATCTATTGAGGGAGTGGAGCTTCTGAAAATAGTGATCAACAATGGCCAAAGATAATGCCAGATCTGTTGATGTGCATCAAACATCATGTTAATAATGGTCTTTTAGATCCGGAGTCAAATCAAAGGTTAAGTGAAGATTAGGGTCACGTCATTTGTTTTGGGATAAGTGAAAATCCTCCAGACCTTGAATCAAATGTTCAGTCTGGAAAACAAGGACCTAAAAAGCAAACCACGGTAAAGAATTTGCTGGATCGGTTTATAGGATACAAGGAAGATATCATGCAGATTATGTACTACCCAAACGTTCCCTTTGATAACAATCAGGAGGAAAGAGACATCAGGATGACGAAAGTACAGCAGAAGATATCAGGTACTTTCCGTAGCGAAAAGGGTACAAGGAATTTCTGCCGCCTTAGGGGTTACGTTTCTGCTGTCAACAAGAAATCTGTATCTGTTATAGACTCGATCAGTGAAATATTCTATGGGATTCCACTTATTCCATTATTGCAGAATTGAGCGCAGATAGAGAAGTCAGCGTGGTGGAAACGAGCTAGGCTGAATAGTTACAAATCGGGAAATAATTGCCGAAGGTACGCCTCGCGAAATATTTTCAGACTGGCAATTACTCAGGGATAACAATCTGGAGGCACCCGATGTATTCAAGCTCTTCCAGGTACTCACATGTTTTGGATATGACTGCAAGAAATTGCCCTTAAGAATCAATGAAGCAGTTGACGAATTAACAAAAACGATAGAAAGTGGCAAGGACATGTCCACCTGCACATTCATGAACATACCCACAGGGACGTAAACGAATGTCTGAATAACTACAATCATCACTCATGAAAAATTGCACTCATTCATCCAGATTGTAATAATAATATTCGCCTCTGGATTTTTGCAACCTGTCCAGATGTGAATCCTTTTTATTGACCCTGGGTCGGGATGTGTCTTCATCGCGGCGGAAAGTTATGTCCAGATTGGAGAGGAATTTATTCATTCCTTTCTGCATGCCGGTCGGGGAATGAGCTTCACCATATACAGCCGGCTCACCTTCAAACACAATCAACCTTTCACTTAGCATATCGATCATGTAAATATCATGATCTACAACCATGGCGGTTTTCTTATTGTTCTCGGCAAAACGCTTGATGGTCCTGGTGGCCTGGGAACGCTGCTCTACATCAAGATGAGCACTGGGTTCATCCAGAATATACATGTCTGCATTCCTGGTCAAACAGGCTGCTATTGCAACCCTCTGTAGTTCACCACCACTGAGGTCTGTCAGCATGCGGTCATAGAGTCTTTCAAGCTGGAGTGGTTTGGCAATCTCGGCCTCATAGTAACTGGTATCGACCTTTGAGGAAATGCCCCTGAGGAAATACTTAACCGGTAGATTCTGGTCGACTACTATATACTGTGGTTTGTAGGAAATGGATATGTCAAAATCCATCTCTTCACTATCCGGTTCTTCCTCACCTGCAAGTACTTTTACGAAGGTGGACTTACCGATTCCGTTCGGACCGACGATACCGAGCACTTCCCCGTTTCTCAGGGAACCCTCATCGGCTTTGAGACTGAACTTATCATAATTCTTGGAAAAACCCTCATATTCCACAAGTGTGCCAACTTCCGTTTCAGCTCTTGGGGGATGGACCTCAAAAGTGATACTCTCCGGCCTGATACGTACATTTTCCTCG